>JAEEUJ010000018.1 GCA_016290515.1 Clostridiaceae bacterium | reverse complement strand
TATTTGTGAAGTGTTTTTCGGAGGTTGTTATCAGTCAGCAAACAGAGGTGTTGAGAGATATCTGTCGCCCGTGTCGGGAAGAAGAACGACTATCGTCTTGCCCGCGTTCTCGGGACGCTTTGCAATTTCAGCCGCCGCAAATGCCGCCGCGCCCGACGAAATGCCGACAAGCACGCCCTCTTTCCTGCCGATAAGTTTACCGAATGCGAATGCATCCTCATTCGATACGGGGAAAATCTCATCGTAAACGTCAGTGTCGAGCACCTCGGGAACGAAGCCCGCGCCTATCCCCTGAATCTTGTGAGGTCCTGCAACGCCCGTCGAAAGCACCGCGCTTGAAAGCGGTTCAACGGCTACGACCTTGACATCGGGATTCTTCTCTTTGAGATACTTGCCTGTGCCCGTAATTGTGCCGCCCGTTCCAACGCCCGCTACGAAGATATCGACCTTGCCGTCAGTATCCTCATAGATTTCGGGACCGGTTGCAAGATAGTGAGCCTTCGGGTTTGACGGATTGGTGAACTGTGAGGGAATGAAACTGTTTTCGATTTCGGCGGCAAGCTCCTCCGCCTTTGCGATAGCGCCCTTCATACCTTTCGCGCCGTCGGAAAGCACAAGCTCCGCGCCGTAAGCCTTCATAAGCTGTCTGCGCTCAACGGACATCGTTTCGGGCATTACGATAATAATTCTGTAGCCTCTTGCCGCCGCAACGGACGCGAGACCGATACCCGTGTTGCCCGACGTAGGCTCAATGATTACGGAGCCTTCCTTAAGCTTACCCGAAGCCTCGGCGTCGTCAATCATTGCCTTTGCTATTCTGTCCTTGACGGAGCCTGCGGGGTTGAAATATTCGAGCTTGGCAAGTACGGTTGCCTTAAGTTCAAGCTCCTTTTCAATATGTGTGAGCTCTACGAGCGGGGTTTTACCTATAAGCTGATCGGCTGATTTATAAATATTTGACATAGTGATTACTCCTTTTAACTGTTATTATAACACTGCTCTGAAGCCTTTTTCAAGGTCTGCGATAATATCGTCAATATGCTCGGTGCCTATTGAAAGTCTTACGGTTGTGGGTGTGATGCCCGCCGAGAGAAGTTCCTCCTCGCTCAACTGCGAATGAGTAGTTGAAGCAGGATGAATTACAAGCGACTTGACATCCGCAACGTTGGCAAGAAGTGAGAAAAGCTCAAGACTCTCGGTGAACTTCTTGGCCGTTTCGGCGTTGCCTTTAATTTCAAATGTGAAGATTGAAGCGGCGCCGTCGGGGAAATATCTGTCATAAAGCTCCTTCTGTCTGCCCGTTGCAAGCGAGGGGTGGTTAACCCGTGTAACCTGAGGATGGTTGCTGAGATATTCAACGACCTTAAGTGCGTTCTCAACATGTCTTTCAAGGCGAAGCGAAAGCGTTTCAAGTCCCTGAAGGAGAAGGAAAGAGTTGAACGGTGAAATTGCCGCGCCCTGATCCCTCATCAGAGTTGTGCGAAGCTTGAGTATATAGGCAAGATTGCCGCACGCTTCGGTGAAAACAACGCCGTGATATGACGGGTTAGGCTTTGAAAGCCCGGGGAATTTATCGTTCTGAGCCCAGTCAAATTTGCCCGAATCAACTACTACGCCGCCCATTACCGTACCGTGACCGCCGATAAACTTTGTAGCCGAGTGAACGACTATATCAACGCCGTGCTCGATAGGTCTCAGATAATAAGGTGTTGCGAAGGTATTGTCAACTATTACGGGAATTCCGTTTTCGTGAGCTATTAAAGAAATGGCTTCAAGGTCAATTATATCGGAATTCGGATTGCCGAGCGTTTCGGCATAAAACAGCTTGGTGTTCGGTTTGATTGCCCTTCTGAAATTTTCGGGGTCGGAAGGATCGACAAAGGTTACGTCAAGTCCCTGATCCTTCAACGTGTGCGCAAGCAGATTATAGGTTCCGCCGTAAAGATTTGACGACGAAACAATATGATCGCCTGCAAGCGCAATATTCTGGATTGCATAAGTAATGGCGGATGAGCCGGATGCGGTTGCCAGCGCCGCGGCACCGCCCTCGAGAGCGGCTATCCTCTGCTCAAAAACGTCGCTTGTGGGATTCATAAGGCGCGTATAGATATTGCCGCCCTCGGTAAGTCCGAAGCGTCCCGCCGCCTGCGCAGAATCCTTGAATACGTATGAAGTGGTTGCGTAAATCGGTACTGCTCTCGCGTCCGTTGCGGGATCGGGATTTTCCTGACCAACGTGTACCTGTAAGGTTTCAAATCTATAGTTACTCATTTTTTCAGTTTCCTTTCAAACGTGATTTGTTGTTATTTGTTTTCGTTATTACAACATCGCCGCATTCGTCCGAAACGGAAATTGCTTCTTAAAAGGTTTTGAAATTTCAGGTTCATATTTCTGCCGCCTTTCTTATCGTTTGACGGCATTATACACCCTATAACCTACCTTGTCAATAGGTTTTGTAGGATTTTTTATTATTTTTTATTTTTTATTTTTTCGGATATAAGAAAAGCCGCGTAATTACGCGGTTTTTTTATGGTTTAAGTTTTTCACCAGATAAACGGTATTATTCTGTATTTCACCTTTTTCATATACTCCGCATAACCTTCAAGACCGTCTTTGAGCACCTGCTCCTCATTTTTGATGCGCATAATGATTATAGGTATATAGAAAAGCATTATGCACATAGAAAGCACTGAACCGAGCACAAGCGGAAGCGCAAGAAAAAGTATAAGCGTACTCATATACATCGGATGGCGGACAACGCCGTACAGGCCCGTGTCGATAACCTTCTGATTTTCCTGCACTTCGACCGTGCGGGAAAGATAGACGTTTTCGCGAAGCACCTCGGCGTACAGCGCATAGCCGAAAAGGAAAATTGCGGCAGCAGCGATATTAACCCACACGGGCAGAATTATCCAGCCGAAACGGTAATTAAGGCCCGCTACTATGAACGCGGCGAGAAACATAATACCGCTTAAAAGAAGCACCGTCTTCTGCTCGGACTGCTCCTCCTTCGCGTTAAGGCGTTTTTCAAGGAGCTCGGGGCTCTTTATCATCATAACTATACCAACGATGAAAATAGGTATAAAAAGTACGCCCATAAACAGCCAGCCGCCGAAATATGAAAGGCTGCCCGCAGGAATGAACAGAAGCGCCGCTACGAGCAGTGCGCCTGAAATAAATTTTATAATTGCCTGAAAGAAAAGCTTTGCGTTCAAAGTGTTCACCTCAGATTACGTAGCTGCCGCCCGCGGCGCTGGAAAGCACGTCCTCGAGCGTGATTGAGCCGAGATAATTCTCAACGGCATCCTTAAGTCCCTGCCAGACGGGAAGCGTAAGGCACTCCCCTTTTCTCGGACAGTTGTTTTCTTCGCTCTCAAGGCATGAGACGGGTGCAAGGCTGCCCTCGGTGGCGGTCAGTATTTCGAGCACGGTATATTCCGACGGCTTCTTAATGAGCCGATATCCGCCCTGAAAGCCGCGTGAGGTCTGCAGAAGCCCTGAGCGGTTTAAGACGGGAATAATCTGCTCAAGGTATTTTTTTGAAATGTCCTGTCTTAAAGCTATGTCCTTTAATGCGACGTAGCCCTCGTCGGAATGCTCGGCTAAATCGAGCATCATACGAAGCGCATATCTGCCGCGTGTTGAAATCATCATAGTATCACCCGAAAACATAATACTACAAAGTTGGTAGGTTTTCAAGATTTAATTGTTTTCGCTTATCCTTTCGGCTATATATCTGAACACGGGAGCGCAGTCGGCAGAACCTCCCGAACCGTTTTCCTTAAAGACGGTCACGGCGTATTTCGGGCTTTCATAAGGAAAATAGCCGCAGAACCAGGACTGAGTTATCTCGCTGCCGTTTTCATTGAACTGCCCCGACTGAGCGGTGGCAGTCTTGCCCGCCGCGGAAACATTCAGAGGCTTTGCCTTGCCGAAAAGCATACTTTCAACCGTGTTATACAGAAGCGCCCCGACGGTATTCGCGGTGCTTTCATGCATCACGCGGCGGGATGCGGGCAATTCCGCCCTGAGAAGCGTATCGCCGTTCTCGTCAATTACCGCCTTCATAAGGCTCGGCGCACGGTAAACGCCGCCGTTGGCTATCGCGGCGTAAACCGCAGCCATCTGCAAAGGTGAAGCGAGCAGTCTCCCCTGCCCGAACGCGAGATTCGCAAGGTCCTGCGGCGAGACTATGCTGTCGGCATCGGGCATAATCCCCGACGGAGTTTTCCAGCCGTCGCAAAGCTCGATACTGCTGCCAAGGCCTAAATTCGTACCCGCTTCGCAGACCTTTTCCTTGCCTGTCAGAAGAGCAAGATTAATGAAATAGGGATTGCAGGAATTCGCCGTTGCACAAAACATATCAATTTTGCCGTGTCCCTGCTTTTTATGGCAGGAAAAGCTGTTTTTACCTATTGTATAGCTGCCGTTGCACTCATATTCAAGCGAGGTGTCAACTCCGCTTTCAACCGCCGCGCAGGCGACGACCGCCTTGAAAACCGAACCCACGCAGTAAGGCGTTATCGCCCTGTTGATAAACGGTGAATTCTTATCGTCAAGGCTGTCGGCGGGATTTGACTGTGAGTATTCGGGAACGCTGGCTAACGCGAGTATTTCACTCGTTTCAACGTCAAGTACAACAGCCGCACCCGTACCGATTTCATACAGTTCAAGCGCGCGTTCGCATATTTCCTGAATATCGCGGTCGATTGTGATTTGCAAGCCTGCCTGTGAGCGGTAATTGTCGCTTTCGGCTGTCAGTGCGACACCCTCCAGAGGCTTTGAGCGCGCATCGACGTTACAGATTATTTTCAAGCTTCCGCTGTTGCTTTTAAGGTATTCATTGTAGTATTTTTCAAGTCCGCTCACTCCGTTTGACTCGCCGTCAATATAGCCCACGGTATGAACCAACAAACCGTTATCACTGTAACGCGGGTACTTTTCAAACTGCAGGCAGGAATCGTTCTGTTCGCTTTTCAGCGCTCTGCCTATACCTATTCTCTTTGAGGAAACAAGCTTATATACTGTATCTCTGTCATCGGGTAATATCAGCGAGCTTGACTTGTTAAGGTCGTTTACCGAGGGTTTTACCGCAATCATCTGTTCGGCATTCGTACTGACAAGCGGCTTCATATTGCGGTCGTAAATCATACCCCTTGACGTGTCGGCAACGCTTGATACGGAGTTTTTCGTATAGGACGCAGAAACACCCGTACCGGCATTGATAACGACCATTCTTGCGGCAAGTATGCCGAGTATGAAGCAGAACACAAAAAACAGCGCGCAGACACGTTTAAGCATAAAAAAGCACCTCTGTTCTATTATTGAACAAAGGTGTCTTATTTATTTTCATTTATGCCTGTTTTCTTAAAAGCGCACCGCTTTCAAGTATTAAATCGGATCTGATTTTCGCCTTCATCATCGGGTGAGGCGTACTCTCAAGCGCTTCGCCGTCGAGGTCGGTCATTTCGGTTACGGTGAAGCTTACGGGCTTTTTGCCGAATTCAAGCGCTTCAAGAGTATCGCCGACGGAAAACTTATTTCTCTGCTCGATATAAATCCAGCCGTCCTCGCATTTCTCAACGACCGCCATAACGTCCCACTCCCTGCGGTAGCCGCCCTCATAGGAAACATTGGCATTGATTTCGGGAGCTTCGTAATAGAAGCCCGTGCCGTATTCTCGGTAGCTGACCTTGCGTGTTTCATCGACAATCCACTGCTCGGGTTTGTAGCTGTCCGACGGGTTTTGAAGATAGCCGTCAACCGCCATTCTGTAAGCGTTGGTGATTACGGCGGTATAGTAAGCCGATTTCGCCCTGCCCTCAATCTTGAACGAGTCGACGCCCGCCCTGACGAGCTCGGGTATATGCTCAATCATACACATATCCTTTGAGTTGAGTATGTAGGTGCCGTTATGATTCTCGTCAATGGGGAAGAAATTGCCCTGTCTGTCCTTCTGCATAAGATAATACTCCCAGCGGCAGGGCTGGGCGCACTCGCCGCGGTTTGCGTCGCGGTTGACAAGGTAGTTTGACAAAAGGCATCTGCCAGAAAACGAAACGCACATCGCACCGTGCACAAAACACTCTATTTCAAGCTCCTTCGGCGTTTTCGCACGAAGCTCGGCAATATCGTTTAGTGACAGCTCGCGCGCTAAGACAACGCGCTTTGCACCGAGATTGTAAAACTCGTTTGCCGAAAGCCAGTTGACAATTCCCGCCTGAGTTGAGATGTGAACGTCAACGTCGGGCGCATATTTCTTACAGTAACTTAAAACGCCTATATCGGCGACAATGAACGCATCCACGCCGGCAGAAGCCGCCGCTTTTATATACTCGGGCAGCTTTTCAATTTCGCTGTTGCGCGGCAAGGTGTTGAGCGTAAGATAAATCCTCACGCCCTTGCCGTGAGCAAGCGTACAGATTTCGCTTAACGCGTCAAAATCAAAATTCGCAGGCGCGGCTCTCATTGAAAACATGGTGGAGCCGACATAGATTGCATCAGCGCCCGCTCTGAACGCCGCGTCAAAACGCTCTCTGTCGCCCGCGGGAGACAGCACTTCCGGTCTTTTAATCATAGTTTCTCCTAAAATCACGGCGGAGAATAATCTCCGCCGCATAATTTAATTATTATTACCCGCCGCCTGGTCTGCCTTGTTTCTCTCGAAATCGTTTGCAATTCTCTCGGCATCGGTCGAAGCAAGATAAATCTTCTTGTTCTTGTCATGCGAGAAATAAACATAGTTCGTATCGGCGGGATTGAGCGCCGCATTGATTGCCGCGTCGCCCGGATTACAGATAGCGCCTATGGGCAGGCCTTCGCACTTATAGGTGTTGTAATTCTGGTTAAACGAATTGAGCGAAACAGAATCGCTGACCTTCTTGGCAACGAAATTATCGACGTAGTCCTTGGTAGCGTTACACTGAAGCGTCGGGTAAAGTCCCTTCTGCTTGAGTCGGTTGTGAAGTACCGAGGAAACAAGCGGCATCTGCTCGTCGCCGTACGCCTCTTTCTCGATAATTGAAGCAAGTGTGATAACGTCATCTATGCTCATACCGAGCTGATTTGCCTTGGCCTGATATTCTTCGGTCCACTTGGACTTGAAGTTGTCGAGTAGCTTGCGGATTACCGATGACGGATTCTCACCGATATAGAACTCATACGTATCGGGGTACAGATAACCCTCAAGTACGTGATAACGTTTGTCCTTGTTTTGCTCCTGCGCGATGAACGAATACTCGGAGCTGAAGTCAACGTCACGTACCGTGGTCAGGAACGACTCAGCCGTGCAGACCTCATACTTTTCAAGCTTCTCGGCAATCTGGTCGATATTGAAGCCCTCGGGGAAGGTAAGCTGAACAACCTCGCCCGTGATTGTCGGACGCTTGAAGGTTGAGAGCATATTTTCAAGTCCCATTGAACTCTTGAGATAATAAATGCCCGTCAGGTAGTTGTCGTCTCTGTAGTTCATCATCTTGGCAAAGATCATACAGAAATACTTGTGCTTGATAAGCTTGTTCTTTTTAAGCAGCTTTATTGCGTGGGCAGTATCGGTATCGGCGGGAACATTAACCGTTACAACGGTTTCGTCGTCTCTCTTAACCGCGAGCACGTCATTCGCGCAGCTTATGGCGTAACTTGAAATAAGAACTGCCGCAAGCACGCATATAAGCACGGTTGCCAGCGTACGTCCGCTCTTTTTAAGGAAGGTTGACAGGTCGGTCTGCGGCTTTGAGTTGTTCACTCTCGAAATAATCGCACCCGAAGCTGTTTTTCCTGACTTTTTAGGCATCTGGGCTTCAGTGGGAACGGCAGGCTTTCTGCCGATGGTCTTGCCGAAAATCTTAACGGTCTTTCTCGTCCTTTTCTTCGGCTGTGCCTTGCCGTCGTCAGACTTACTGTTTGAAACACGGGGAACGACCCTCGTGTCCCCATCTGCGGGCGTATAGCGCTGATCGTTCTCAAAAGCAGGCATTAAAGATATTCCCGAATCGTCCGTATTACGGACATCAGGTTCACTCTTTTGCTTTACCGCCTTGTAAAGTCTTACGGGCTTGGCTTTGGGTTCGTTTGAAGCCTTTCTGTAAACCCTGGCACCTGATGATGAGCTGTCGGTTTTGGCATCGGCATTGTTGAACTCGTTATCAAGATCCTTGATGTCAAGCTTAAAACTCTTGGTTTCGTTGTTCGACGATGAACTGCCCAGCGGCGCGCCGAAGTACGAGCCCATAAGCTCGTCGTAAGCCGACTCGTTGTTGTTTCTTTTATCGTTGCTCATATCATCTGCCCCCTTCCGTTTTAGTGTTTATAACTGAATTCTGAGTAATTATCTTTTCAACCCTGCGGTCATACTTGCCGTGCGGAATTCTGTCCTTTACGCATTCATTATAGCACAGTCCGACGGTTTCACCGCTGAAATTCGACAAAAACCTGTCGTAATAGCCTCCGCCGTAGCCCAACCTGCAGCCGCTGCGGTCAAATACAAGCGCAGGTACGACGCACACACCCTTTGAAAAATCCTCAAGCTTTTCGCATTCGTCGGGCTTAGGCTCAAGCACGCCGAAGGTATGCTTCTCAAGCTGGGAATAACCGCTTATCTTATAAAACTCCATCTCTCTCGTGCCGTCAACACAGCGCGGAACCGCAACGGTTTTGCCGTCCTTCAGCGCGGTTTCGATAATAAGCCGTGTTTCGACCTCGATAGCGGTGGCAACGTAGATAAGTATAACATCAGCCTCGCGGTATTGCCACATATTCAGGAATTTGTTCTGTATTTTTTTATCAAGCCGTTCCTTTTCGTCGGCGCTCAAGCCCGTGCGGTATTGCCGCGAAGCCAGACGCAATTCGTTTTTGAGCGGTCTGATATCGACTACATGGTTCATGCGCTCTGTATTTTACCCTTTATCTGTTTTGCTCTTTCTTCGCCGAGTACTGCGGCTATGATTTCAAGTCCGAATTCGTTTGCGACACCCATACCCTTGGCGGTTATGAACTTACCGTCACGCACAACGAATTTATCGCTTATCTTTGCGCCGACAAGCTCCTCCTCGTAACCGGGGAAGCAGATTGCCTCTTTCGAGTCAAGATAGCCCTTATGGCCTAAAATTGACGGTGCGGCACAGATAGCGCAGAGATACTTGCCGTTTTCGTATGCGTAGTCTATAAAGCTCTGAACGGTCTTGTCCTTTTCGAGATTGACCGTGCCGGGCATACCGCCGGGCAGAATAACACCGTCGAGATTATCGGGGATTTCAATTCCCGTAGTTGACATATCGCACACTACGGTAACACCGTGAGAGCCGCGGATGAAATTATCGCCTACACCGACGGTTTTAACGTCGATATTCGCCCTTCTCAATAAATCGAGCGGAGCAAGTGCCTCGACCTCTTCAAAGCCTTCTTCCAAAAACAAATAGAACATATCACACCTCATTCCAGCGTAATGCCGAGATAAGCGTTATCAATTATCGGGGCATCAGCGTTAATCCTTTTTATCATACCCGTTTTGCGGGAGTTATTATCAAAACCGTTTTCATCACTTTCGCCTTCACCGAGCCAGCGGTCAAGCTCAATGACCTCTTCACTCCATTTGACGAAGTCGCCGTCATACTTATCCGCTTTTTCGTAAAACGCCGTTTTATAGCCGTTTTTCGCATAATATTCGTACAAATTTTCTTCGGCGGGATGTAAGAACAGATAGTCAATGCTTCTCTGTTCTGCAAGCGAGTCGGCAAACTCAAGAAGCTTCGCCATTATTCCGCGTTTGCGGAAGCTTTTCAGCGTAGCGGCGGCATAGACGTAGTACGCGCTGTACAGCTTGTTTTCATGTGAAATCTCCGCGGGAATAAGATAAAGCGCACTGACAATCTCGCCGTCAATTTCGGCGACAACCGTATTTTCATATTCAATTACCGTATCAAAGAAATGCTCAATAACCTCGTCGCCGTCACCGAAGGCTTCACGCCACAGACGGAAGAGAGCTTCTTTATCGTTTTTTACGGCAGTCCTGATTTTCATAGTCAAACCTTATGCTTCGCGGTGAACTTCGGAAGAAGAATTGCGGGACAGTAGGATTCCTTCGCCTGACGCAGTCCCTCGTCGCCCGTGTCATCCTCGCGGTTGATGTATTTATAGCTCATAAGCTCGTTCTGACAAAACTGCTGGTTAATCATCGGGTAAGCGCCGCGCACGTCGGCAAACGCCTTTTCAACGTGAGTACAGAACACTTTACCGTTTATCGGCTCGCCGAAGGTATATGCGATTACCTCGCCGTCCTTGCGTAAGAGTCCGCCGACAAAGCCGAGACGCTCAAAGTGCTCAAACGCTCTGTCAATGGCTCTGAGCTCGTCGTTGAGTTCTTCGTTGCCGTCGGGATTGCGCTGCTTTTCCCAAAGCATATTCATATCGTAACACTCGGACAGGTTGTCCTTCGTGATTTTCTCATAGCTCCAGTCAAAAGTCTTTTTGAAAAACGAAATATGGTTGCGCTTTGAATGAAGCTTCCTGCCAGCCAGAGAGGCAAGCTCCTCGGAAAGATAGATATAGTCGAAATAATCGCGGTCCGCTTCGAATTCAAATTCGTCGGGATAAAGTGCTTCAAGCTGACGCACCCTGTCGGGAGTAAGACAGTACATTTCGAGCGGCTTGTTGTCGACCTTTTCAAGCTCGAGAAGCTCGGCTATCGCAGCCTTCATATCGCCTTCGCCGCAGGGATACAGATAAATCGGATTCTCACCGCCGTCACGCGCAAAGAGCATACCGTCGCGCCCGGCAATAGTGTTGCCGTAAACCTCGGTCCAGATGTAGAGATTGCCAAAGCAATACTCACATGCCATTTCGCCCGATGAGCGCATGGCACGCGTTACCCAGTCCATATCAGCAAGTGTCGGTTTTTTGAATTCTAACACAGATTATCTCCCGATTTTTCTTTTAATCTCATTGTAAATAGCTTCGCTTATTACTTCTCTTGCAAGCGGCTCGTCGCCCTCGGAGCATTTAATCACGCTCCAGCCAAGCCTGTCGGCGGCAAAGAGAGCTGCCTCGCGGCATTTGAGAAGATAGGCAACGTTCGCCTCGTGTATGTCCTTCTTTACCTCGTCGCCCTCGTAACGCTTGGTCATAAGACGCTGAGAAATCTCAACGGGCATATCGAGATAGATTACACAGTCGGGCTTGGGAATGCCCATTTTAACGTATTCGTAATCGGTCAGCCACGAAATGTAAGCGTCCCACTCTTCGCGCGGAAGCTTTACGGTCTGATGAACGGCATTTGAGGTAGTATAGCGGTCGGCAAGTATAACGGTGCCGTCAAGATATTCCTTAGACCAGTGGCGCTTAAAGCTCGCATAACGGTCAACGGCATAAAACGAGGATGCGGCGTAGATATTCACGTCCTCGGGCTTTTTTCCAAATTCACCGCCGAGGTACATACGCACGAGCGTGCTCGACTCGTCATCATAGTCGGGCAGCTTAATCTGCTTGAAGGATATGCCGTCGTCGGTAAATCGTTTTGCAAGAAGCTCAACCTGAGTTGATTTTCCGCTTCCGTCCAGACCTTCGATTACTACTAAAGTGCCTTTCATCATACTTCCCCTATTTTAATAATATCAGTATCAAATTATTATAACAGATTATTTTTTATTTTACAACCTTTTATAATGAAAAATAAGGAGCGCGTTTGCACTCCTTACTGTTATTCAAATGCCGTTTGCGCCTGACGGTATTCCGAGTCGGAAAAAGCACACAGCCGTACGTCAAGTTCATAGCCGGGATAATCGCTTAAAAACTCATTATAAGCCTTTAAGCACTGACAGGCGGAAACGTAAGCGGGATTTTCAAGCCGTCCGCCGAAAATACCTGCGCTGATAAGCGGAAACGAAATGCTGTGGAGTCCGTTTTCAAAAAGAAGCTCAAGCGAATTGCGGTAAGCGTCGTAAAGCTTATCAACAGCATCGGGCGTTGCGCCGAAATCGGGTCCGACAGCGTGAATTATATTTTTTGTGTTTTTTATTCCGAACGCAGACGTGATTACCGCTTCGCCGTCGTTAAGCGGCGTTTCTATACGGTCGCACGCCGCCTGCAGCTCTAAACGACCCGCCTTTGCGAATATGGCGCCACACACTCCACCGCCCGCCATAAGCCAACGGTTGGCGGCATTTACAACGGCATCGACGTTTTCGTCAACGCATGAGCCCTGAACAAGTTTTATCATATTATCACTTCCGTTATCAGTATTTGTTCTTAAAGAACAAGCCTCTTATAAGTCCTACGATAAATCCTAAAATGAACATATACTCACGTCCTTTCCTTTCGCCAAGAATATACCACAAAGGACCTGAGCGCGCAATATCGATATATGGAGTAAAGTCCGATTATCAGGACTTATTTCGTAGCAGAAAAAAGCAGCCATTTTCCAATGACTGCTTTTGTAAAAACTATTATTCTTCGGTTGCTGCTTCGGCCGCTTCCTCAACGGCAGCTTCCTTAGCCTTCGGGAAGAGAATCTTATCAAAGGGGAAGTAAAGGAAGAACTGAACCGCAGAGCAAATCATTGTAGAAGCGTTTGCCGCAAGGTCTCCGCCCATCCATCCTTTGTTTACAAAGAGATGCTGAAGCGTGGGATTCAGCCATGCCGAAAATGCTATCAAAGCTAAAGTAAAGATAATATATATCGGCAGAGTCAGCGCAACGTTTACGTTTGAATTGAATGTCTTTTTACGGTTTACGAAGAAAGATACTATCTGCGCAATGATATTTGCGGTGTTGTTGGAAATAAAATATCCGAGACCGCCGATAACTACAGCGCCTTCAACCGTGTTGACCGGAGATTCAAATACCCACCACTTGAAATCGGTTCCGAAGAGATTAACTATCGGAGGAACGTGATTCAATATATTGAGCAGTGCAAACTGAACGATCATCGCAATCAAGCTTACGAAGATAAACTTAACGAACTGCCATACAGTTTCAATGCCCTTGCCCTTTTCGGCGGCGGCGTTGTCAATGCCTGATAAACCTTTTGCCATTGGAAAAACCCCATTTCTTATAATTTTAACATTATTATTTTAACATATCGGAAATGCTATTGCAAGATTTTATTTGTCGGCGATTTTTGAGATAGCGTCGTCTATCATCTTCATCTTTTCCTCAGCCTTCGCAAGCTTCTCTCTCTGCTCGTCAACGAGTGCCGCGGGAGCCTTTGATACGAAGTTGGGATTGTTAAGCTTATTTGCGATGAAATCGATATCCTTCTGTACCGCGGTCTTCTCTTTTGAAAGGCGTTCAAGCTCAGCCTTGAAGTCAACCAGCTCGTCCATGGGAATATAAATCTTGGCGTCGGCGGTAATTATAGTAACCGCGCCGTCATCGTGATAATCCCTGACAAGGTTAACCTCGCTTGCAGATGCAAGTCTCATAAAGAAGTCAGCGCCGTTTGAGAAGGTTTCCTCGGACTGAGTGTCGATGAACAGCTGAGCCTTCTTGGAGGGAGCGACGTTCATTTCGCTTCTTCTGTTACGGACTGCCTTTATGGCGGTCATTATCTTTTCCATTTCAGCCTCTTCACTCGCGAATACAAGAGCATCGCTGAAAACGGGCCAGTCGGAAATCATAATCGACTCGCCGTCGTGCGGTAATGTCTGCCAGATTTCCTCGGTGATGAAGGGCATAAACGGATGGAGAAGCTTGAGCGTGTTGCTCATAACGTAAACGAGAACTGCCTTAACGGTTGACTTTGCTTCCAAATCGTCGCCGTTGAGACGGATTTTCGCGAGTTCTATGTACCAGTCGCAGAAAACGTCCCAGATAAAGTCGTAAAGCTTCTGAACAGCCATACCTAATTCAAACTTTTCAAGGGAATCGGTAACGCCCTTAACGAGCTCGTTGTACTGACTTAAAATCCACTTATCCTCAATGGCAAGCTTTTCGGGAATGTACGGTGCAGGCTCATCCTCATCAAGATTCATAAGGATAAAACGTGCGGCGTTCCATATCTTATTTGCGAAGTTACGGCTCGCCTCAACCTTTTCGTCGGAGAAACGCATATCGTTTCCGGGGCTGTTGCCCGTTGCAAGAGTAAAGCGAAGCGCGTCAGCGCCGAACTTGTCGATAATCTCAAGCGGGTCAATACCGTTGCCGAGTGATTTCGACATCTTTCTGCCCAGCGCATCGCGGACAAGACCGTGAATGAGAACGGTGTCAAACGGAGCCTTACCCGTGTACTCAAGAGCTGAGAATATCATACGGCTTACCCAAAAGCCTATGATATCGTAGCCCGTAACAAGGGTATTCGTCGGGTAGTAGTGCTTTAAGTCCTCGGTTTCCTCAGGCCAGCCGAGAGTTGAGAACGGCCAGAGAGCCGATGAGAACCACGTGTCAAGCGTGTCGGGGTCCTGAGTGAGCTTCGTGCCGCCGCATTTCGGACAAACCTTAACCTCGTCCTTGGAAACAACCGTTTCGCCGCAGTCGTCGCAGTACCACGCGGGAATTCTGTGGCCCCACCAGAGCTGACGGGAAATACACCAGTCGCGTGTGCCGCGCATCCAGTTCATATAATTCTTGGTAAAGCGCTCGGGGATGAATTTAACCTCGCCCTTTTCAACGCTTTCAATTGCGGGAATTGCAAGCGGTTCCATACGAACGAACCACTGCTTGGAAACCATGGGCTCAATACTCGTATGGCAGCGGTAGCAGGTGCCCACCTCGTGCTTGAGAGGCTCGATTTCCTTGATAAAGCCGCCTGCTTCGAGGTCTTCGAGTATAGCCTTTCTCGCCTCTTTTGTGGTCATGCCTGCATACTTGCCGCAGTCGAGAACCTCAGGCTCATTCATGGCGTTCTTCTTGCCCGAATTGCGGATTGCATCTGCCTCGGCCTTTTCCTTTGCGCCGGTAAGATGGCCGTCATAGGTGAAGGTGCGTACGATAGGCAGATTGTGGCGAAGTCCTACCTCGAAGTCGTTGGGGTCATGGGCGGGAGTAATTTTAACAACACCCGTACCCTTCGTCATATCGGCGTGCTCGTCGCAGACTATCGGGATTTCCTTGTTGATAAGCGGCAGGATTACGTGGCAGCCGTGAAGGTGCTTGTATCTCTCGTCCTCTGCGTTGATGGCAACGGCGGTATCGCCGAGCATAGTCTCGGGACGCGTCGTGGCAAGCTCAAGCTTCTCCCCTGTTTCCTTAACGGGATACAGAAGATGCCAGAAATAGGAATCCTGCTCCTCATACTCAACCTCAGCATCGGAAATAGAGGTGTTGCAGTGGGGACACCAGTTAACCATACGGTTGCCCTGATAAATCAAATCTTTATTGTAAAGTCTAACGAAAACTTCCTTAACAGCGTTGCTGCAGCCCTCGTCAAGAGTGAAGCGTTCTCTGTCCCAGTCGCAGGACGAGCCCATTTTCTTAAGCTGCTCGATAATTCTGCCGCCGTACTGCTCCTTCCATGCCCAGGCGCGCTCAAGGAACTTGTCTCTGCCGAGGTCCTCCTTGGTGATGCCTTCCTTGCGCATGGTTTCAACTATCTTCGCCTCGGTAGCTATTGACGCGTGGTCGGTGCCGGGAAGCCACAGAGTATCGTAACCCGCCATACGGTGATAGCGGATAAGAATGTCCTGAAGCGTATTGTCAAGCGCGTGGCCCATGTGAAGCTGGCCCGTGATGTTGGGAGGCGGAATGACTATCGTGTAAGTCTTTTTGCCCTCCTCACGCTTGGCGTGGAAGTATTTGTTGGCAACCCATTCATTATAAATACGTTCTTCAACGTTTTTCGGGTTGTACTGTTTTTCAAGTTCCTTTTTCATATTTCCCTCCTGAAAAAGAGTTGTTTTTGTAATAAAAAACGTCCCATACAAAGTATGAGACGAAATAATCCGCGGTACCACTCAAATTGTCTTAATGACCTCTTGAAGCCTTTAACGCAGGCCTTCGTTTCCGCTTAACGGCATAACTTTAGGCGGAACCGCTCAAAAGCGACGGCGGAATGTGCGCTGTGCTGCCTTTCACCAAACGGCAGCTCTCTGAAACAGTGGGCATAATCCTTAACTTTATCAAAGCGTTTATCTGTAATTTGCAAGTATTTTAACACCGCAAAATGCTTTTGTCAATCGGCAAATTCCATTTTATCGGTATGCTCGGACAAAAACAGTTTTATATCGGTCGCCTCCTTGGGATCGCCGCTGATATAAATGTTCTCGCCCCTGAAGGTGTAGTTGCCGATATCCTCGAGATTATAGGTGTCGAAGGATATCTTAAGCTCATTGCTTCCCTTATGGTCGGCAACGATAGTATCGCCGCACTTTATGTTGAACGGCGTCGAGGTGCCGCCCGAGCTGAACGCCATATCGAACTCGTAGGTGTTGAAGTCGTAAAACCACGTCCGCACGCTGCCGTCGAGTTCTACGTGATATTTTGTCCTCGTCTCGGTTTCGGGAATACGCGTAACCGTAACGGTGTCGATTATGAAGTTGAGTTTATGCCAGCGGTTCTTGATAAGATTAACGCCGAGCACAAACGTAAATATCAAAACGAGAACGCACAAAACGCCGAAAACTCCGACGACTGCCCTCTTCATTTTTTTACTCATAAGAGCACCTCTGTAATGGATTTAGTATATTCTATCAGTATTAAGTCTTACTGTCAATCTTAAGTTTGGAAACGGCGAAGGTAACGCAGTCGACGTTCGCAGCACCGTGAATTTTAAGCATCTTGGCACATTCGTTGAGCGTTGCGCCGGTAGTCCTGATATCGTCAACGAGAAGCACAGACCTGCCCTCAACCGATACGTTGCCGTTAACGTCGTAAACGCCGAAAACGTTGCCCGTGCGCAGTCCCGCGCCGAGGCGGTGCTGAACGCCCGAATCATAAAGTCTGACAAGCGCGTCACGGTATTCAACGCCGAGTTTTTCAGCTAAATGCTTTGCCAGAAGTTCGCTCTGATTAAACGGACGCTTTTTGATATCTCGCTTTGAAAACGGAACACAGCAAACAAAATCATAAAAAGTGTTTTCGTAGTTCTCACGCACGCAGTCAGCCATATCTTCGGCATATGCTTCGCACAGAAAATCCCTGTGCTGAAACTTCAGACGGTTAACCGCTTTCTCTATTGCGCCCGTATAGTAAAACGGCGCAGTGATGCGGTCATAATAAGCGCTCTTACCTTTACAGTTGCAGTCGTTCTTTGACTTGCCGCACTTAAAGCAGACGGGCGCTTCAATTCTCGGCAGATTCTTTTGACATTTGTCGCATAGACGTTGCGAGGGTTTTATAACCTCGCCGCAATACTTACAGCGGCGCGGGAAGAATACGCAAAGTATTCTGTCGTAAAGCTCACTCTTATTCATTCCAGCTCATCCAAAAGCATTGCTTTTAACATAGAATAACGTCTTGCCTTTTTATCGTTGAGCGCCATTTCGCGAAGCTCGTCGGGACTGCCGACAAGCACGAGATTCTCGCGCGCTCTCGTTACCGCCGTATACAGAAGATTGCGGTATTTAAGCTGAGGAATTACCGAAACGACAGGCATTATCACACACGGGAATTCACTGCCCTGACTCTTGTGTACGGTTACTGCATATGCAAGCTCAACTTCGAGCAACTGATCCTTGAAATATGACGCCTCGCGTCCGTCGTCAAAGCTTATGACGGCGAATTCGCCGTTTCTGTCAATCTGCTTTATAATGCCGATATCGCCGTTAAAAACGCCTTCGCCGAGTTCGTCATCTTTTTCCCACTGTATCTCATAATCGTTCTTTATCTGCATAACCTTGTCGCCTTCGCGGAACATACGGAAGCCGACGGTTATCTCGTTTTTTCCCTTATCGGGCGGGTTGACCAGCGACTGCAAAACAGAGTTTAGCTGAACAGTTCCCGCCTCACCCTTCTTGGACGGACAGATAACCTGAATATCGGTAAACGGTGAGTAGCCGTAAGCCTTCGGCAGTCTCTGGGTATATAAATCGCAGACCGTTTGTGCGGCGGCATGCGCGGAGAAACGCTCCATCATAAAGAAATCGGAATCCTTACGGTCAAGGACTATGTCCTCTCCCCTGACTATACGGTGAGCGTTTGTTACTATAAGGCTGTTCATGGACTGACGGAAAACCTCGTTGAGCTCAACCACGGGAAGAAGCTTCGAACCGATAAGATCCGCCAAAACATTACCCGCGCCGACAGGCGGAAGCTGGTCGGAGTCACCGACCATTATAAGTCGGCAGCCGAACGGAAGCGCCGCAAGCAGCGAAGCGAACAGATTAATATCAACCATGGAAAGCTCGTCAACGACGAGCACCTCACAGTCGAGCGGATTGCGGAGGTTGCGCTTGAAGGACTGACGGTCGTACTCGTCGAATTCGACCTCAAGAAGACGGTGAATGGTCTTGGCTTCCCTGCCCGTAAGCTCGCTCATTCTCTTTGCCGCTCTGCCCGTGGGAGCGCAGAGTGCTATGTCCAGATCTTCGTTTTCGAACAATTTGATTATGCCGTTAAGCGTGGTGGTTTTACCCGTACCGGGACCGCCCGTAAGTATGAGCATACCCTTATTGACGGCGGTCTGAATAGCCTCTTGCTGATTTTCGGCGTACTTTATGCCGAGCTGTTTTTCAACCTTTTCTATTTCCTCAAAAAGAGTTGTTCTCTGCGGAGGCGGGAATTTAAGAAACACTTTTATTCTGTCGCTTATCGACTTTTCGTCATTGTATGCGTCGGTGCGGAATACGTATTCCTTACCTTTATATCGCTTTGAAACAAGTTTGTTTTCTTTGATAAGCTCGTCGAGCAGTATGTCAACCGTATCCTCGGCAACGTCAAGATAGTTCGCGCCGATTTTTATAAGCTTATTTCTCGGCAGGCAGGTGTGACCGTCGTTGTAAAGATTGTGAGTTATTATGTGCTCAACGCCCGCCTTGACTCTGTAATTATCGCTCGGCGGATTCGGAAGACCGGCGGCTATAACCTCCGCGCGCTCGAAGCTTATTCCCGAGCCGGAAGCGCACAGTTCAAAGGGATTCTCAAGCACACGTTCAACCGCGCGCGAGCCGAAAAGCTGATATGCTTTTACACACTCATTTGGCGTCATTGAATAGCTTTCAAGGCTCATCATTATATTACGAAGTGCAAACTGCTTTCTGTATTCAGCAGACATATTCCTCGCCTTATCAATAGATATGCCCTTTATGGTTGCAAGCCTGTCCGGCTCGTTTTCGAGCACGTCAAACGCATTCTCGCCGAAGGCGGTGATAATCTTTTCGGCGGTCGCGGGACCTATGCCCTTGACGGCGCCCGCCGCAAGATAGTTATATAACTGCTCGGTGGTGTGCGGCATTGAGCGCTCATAGCTATCAACTTTGAACTGTCTGCCGAAGGTTGCGTGGTAGGTCCACGTGCCAGAAAGCTTTACGTTTTCGCCGACGCTTAAATCGGCAAAAATGCCGACAGCCGTGATGAGCCCTTCATCACAGCCTATTTCAAGCACGGTATAACCGTTCTGTTCGTTGCGGTATTTGACCGCTTCGACGGTTCCGCTGAGTATTTCGTTTTGTAATTCGTCAGTCATCCAAGTAAATCCTTTAACTGCTCAGCCGTTATAAGATAAATGCCGTTTGTCTGACGGCATATATTAAGACATCCGAGCCGCTCGTCGTCGCCCATGCCCTTATCGAGCACAAGTATTTTTCCGTAGCCGTCGTCACCGAGAAGATTGATTTTGGTCTTAGCCGCATAAACGGCGGCGGACAGTTCCTTTTCGCAGGAATCAGACTCGATAACAACGTAGTAATCATAACGTTTCTTTGGTACAAGCGCTTTAAGCATTATTGCATAGCACAGCGTCAGCGTGCCCAGAAGCACAAGCGCTACGAATACGGCACCGAAAAAAGCCTTTAACATATTAAAATCACCTCATATCATTGTATGAGGCGAAATTAACATTGTGAGTAAATCTGTAAGCCGAGTTCTGTCATTGAAAGCAATTATCTATCTACGCTTATCGTTACCGATAAGCTCAAGCCATCCTTTGAAGTATCTGCCCAGCTGACAACTTCGCTCGATGTTGCATCGGGTAGGGTTTACTTGGCATTGCCGTTACCGACAACCCGGTGAGCTCTTACCTCGCCTTTCCACCCTTACCGCATAAGCGGCGGTATATCTCTATGCACTTTCCCGGAGGTCACCCTCGGCGGCCGTTAGCCGTTACCCTGCTGTGTGATGCTCGGACTTTCCTCACGGACTTTCGTCCCCGCAATTGCTCAACTTACTCACAGTATTATTTTAGTATAAAACAGTGCCCGTGTCAATAAAGCAATGTGTTTATAAATTTGAGTTTGTCGAGGTCTTCGACCTCGAAGCTAAATACGTCCTGTGGACGAGCTAAATTGCCTGACGGCAGCTAAATTCTTGCTTTGCAAGAGCTGAATTTGCCTTCGGCAAGCTGTGGGGAAGCTCCGCTTCCGAACATTTTATAACACTTACGGCGTATATCTTACTGAGCGTAGGGGCGATTCACGAATCGCCCGTCAAAGTCTGCTATAATTCATGCGGACGCCCGCAGAGGGGCGTCCCTACGCGTAGGGACGGGTCTCCGTGCCCGTCCGTTTCTTTTTAACGAG
>JAEEUJ010000017.1 GCA_016290515.1 Clostridiaceae bacterium | reverse complement strand
GGTTGCGACCATTCTTTACAGATATCTCGGTTCACCCTCAACAGGCAGCTCTGCAATCATTTCAAGTTTTCCCGACAGAAACAACGTAAGCGAATTTGCCGACAGCGCAATGATTTGGGCGGTAAACAATGCAATTATTACAGGCAAGAACGGTAATCTTGCTCCTACGGCTACCGCTTCCCGCGCTGAAATAGCAACTATCATTATGCGTATGGACCAGAAGGGTATGTTTTAATCCGTAAGTTTTCTTTTGGGTTTTTCCATATTATACTTTCGAGGGCGGTTAATTCCGCCCTTGAAAGTTAAAGGGTGATTTTTATGAAAAGAAGTATATCATTAATTCTTTCCGTTTTGTTAATGCTTTCGGCGTTCTCACTTATTGCCTATGCCGACGTTGTTGAGGTAAACGTTTTTGAGGCTACGGTTGATTACAGCAAAATATTCCTCAGTGCGGAACATACTGAGGGAGAAGTTGAAAAGAATATTGCCCGCAATTTTGAGATAACGTTTGACGGCAGCAAAAACCCCGTCGGAAGTCTTGGATATCTTTATAACGGTGTTACTCACGGTATAGGTTACGGCGAAGATCAGGTCAAGCTTGACAGACAGTACATGGTTGAGCTTTACAGCGAACTTAAACCGGGATATGACTGGATTGACAGTGTAAAGGCAATAGGCAATTTGGAGACCAAGCCTCTGTCTGAAATTGAAGGTTTCAGTATAATCATCAACGGTGAAGAGGTTACCGATGCCGTTGTATGGTATAATGAGCCTTGGAATGCAGTAAGAGTTTATATTCCTATGGAACCTGCTACCGAGCGCGATTCGGCAATCTTCCCCGACGTTGCAGATGATTCCTGGTACAGAGATGCCGCTTACTACAATGCAACCCGCGGCTGGATTACCGGCTACAAGGACGGCAGATTCGGACCTGCAGACAATCTTCAGCGTCAGGACTTCGTTGTAATACTGGGGCGTATTTCGGGCGTGTATCTTCCGTCCTACACAAGCTGCACACTCAGCGATGTTGATATGACTGCTTATTACGGCAATTCTGTTGCGTGGGCGGTTACTTATAATATTATCAAGGGTTACGAAAACGGTAAGTTCGGCGTGGGTGACAGTATTACAAGAGAGCAGGTTGCGACAATCCTTTACAGATATTCGCTTTCTCCCGCCGTTACGGATGCCGAAGCAACTCTTGCTCCGTTTGCCGATGCAGGCAGGATAAGCCCATTTGCAAAGGATGCAATGGTCTGGGCGATTCAGAACGGAGTTATTTCCGGTAAGAAGGCCGATACGCTCGCACCGACCGCAACGGCATCCCGCGCAGAAATCGCAACGATGATTATGCGTATGGATAAGGCCGGTATGCTTGTAATTACATAATTAAACCAAAGCTAAAAAAGCTCCCTCAGACGAGGGAGCTTTTTTATTATTGAGCATTCTTCTTTTTCTTCTTATTTGCAACAATTCTGAGTATAATCAGCACTGCAATCAGCAGAAAGCAAACATACATCAGCATTGATTTCATCATTGTAGCCGACGAAGCGAAGCTGACGAAAACAATTGACGGCACCTCAGCCTTTAGCATTATAGTTACGCAGACGTTTTCGATATAGTCAAAAATCGCAAGCATAACGGGGAATATAAACAGCAGGCTTTTTGATTCCATCAGCAGATAAATCAGAACGCAGAAGAATACGCAGTAAGCTATGGGATAAATGAAATCAAGCGGTAGCTGTCTGCTAAGATAAATTGCTTTGCCTTCCGCGGAAATTGTTGAAAGAAAGCGCAGCGCGTCGGTAAAGCTATAGCCGAAGGTCATATCAAAGCATCGCGTTGCGGCGCCCTTTTCAATTGCGGGTATAAATATGAAATTCATAACCGCGCAGATTGCTGCGGTCAGCACGCCGCTGATAACGGCGGTTATTTTCAGCTTCTTGGTGTTTTCCATTATCAGTATTTCTCCGCAAATTCTTTTAACTGTTCCTCGCTGTAATTCCCGTTGAGCACTAAGCCCTCGACAAATTTAACGCTCGGGTAATCAGCGCTTATCTTTTCGATAGTCTTACCGAAGGCGCTGCCGCCGCTTGTTGCGAAAAGTACAACGGTTTTGCCGCCGAAATCATAGGCGTCAAGGAAACTGTCAATAACGAGCGGTTCGCGGTAATACCAGATAGGAAAGCCAACGAAAACAACGTCATAAGCGCTGATATCGATATCGCCTTTGATTATTTCGGGCTTTGTTCCTTTAATCTTTTCACGGTTGCAGCGTGAAAGGGGATTGCGCCAGTTAAGCTCAGCATCCGTGTATGGTTTTTCGGGTTTGATTTCATAAAGCGTTGCAGAAGCCGCGTCTGCAAGCGCTTTTGCCTTATCGGCTGTAACTCCGCTTGCCGAAAAATATGCAACAAGTTTATTTGACATAACAGCACCTCCGCTATGTAATAAATCAATTATAACAGAAATATACCGCTTTGTCGAGAATGAGCCCTTTATTTTATTAAAAAAATATGTTAATATGTTTCTGCTATTATGATTTGAGAGGTGCAGTATGTATTATAAACAGTACGGCGATAAGACTGTCGTAAGACTTGATAAGGACGATGAAATAATCGAAAGCATAAAAGTTGTAGCATCGGAGCTGTCAATAAAAACGGCTTTTTTCAGCGCGATAGGTGCGACCGACGACTTTACCGTCGGGGTTTTTGACCTTGAAAAAGGGGACTACGAAAGATTCTCATACAGCGGCAATCACGAAATACTTGATCTTTCGGGTAATATCACTTCGGTTGATAATAAGCCATATGTTCATGCGCATATCACCTGTGCGGGAAAGGGCGGAAATACGGTCGGCGGACATCTGCTGAACGCAAAGATTTCGCTTACTCTTGAGATGGTGATTATTTCGGTTGACGCCGAGGTTACGCGCGAATACGACGACACGCTCGGAATTAACCGACTGTCATTTTAATATAAGTCTTGCAATATTCATTATATAGGCGTATAATCTCACAGAAATAATTAATCAGGGGTAATAAAAATGCTTGCTGCAGGACTTTTGATACCGTTTGCCGGCACTATGCTCGGTTCGGCAATGGTATTCTTTATGCGAAACAAAATACACGAAACCTTTGAGAAGTTCCTTCTCGGCTTCGCGGCGGGAGTTATGCTTGCCGCTTCAATCTGGTCGCTGATGCTGCCGTCGATTGAAATGGCTGATAACTATACATATAAGTTTGTTCCCGCCGCTCTTGGATTCTTACTGGGTATAGGCTTTTTGCTTGTTCTTGATACGATTATTCCGCATCTTCATGTCGAGAGTAAGACTCAGGAGGGACTTAAGGGCTCGAAGCTCAAGAATGCTACAATGATGGTCTTTGCCGTCACGCTTCACAACATACCCGAGGGTATGGTAATCGGTGTAACGCTGGCTGCGGCACTCAATAGCAGCACGAATATAACCTTTGCATCGGTCATGGTGCTTGCGGCGGGTATCGCGCTTCAGAATTTCCCCGAGGGTGCAATTATCTCGATGCCCCTTAAATCCGAAGGCGTTTCCAAAATCAAGGCGTTTCTGCTCGGAACTCTTTCGGGCGCTGTTGAGCCGATTTTCGGACTGCTGACGGTTTTGCTGACAAGCATAGTCATTACCGCTTTGCCTTATCTGCTTTCATTTGCAGCGGGCGCTATGGTTTACGTCGTAGTCGAGGAATTGATTCCCGACTCGCAGACCGGCAAGCACTCGAATATCGCAACTATCGGTCTTGCGATAGGCTTCGTTATAATGATGATACTTGATATTTATTTCGGCTGATAATATCAAAAAGAGAAGCAGTAACCTTATTCGGTTACTGCTTTTTCATTTTCTTTTTTTATAAGCAATCAAATCGGCGATTATCAGTGCAATACAAACAAGCCGTATTGCAAATCCGACTATTGCGGGTACAAGACCGAAACCCGTACTGAAGCTGAAAGGCAACAGCCTTATTACAATGTCAGTTACTATTAGCACAATAAATACAATTCTTGCTCTTACTGCTGTCTTTTCGCCGTTCTTGAGAAGCTTATCCGCGATTATTCCGAACGCAAACGCAATACCCGCGAGCAGGAAATATACCAAAATCTCGCTTAAGGCTTTTTTGTAAACTAACGATAAGCCGAGCGCTTCAAATCGGGGAATCGCCGACATACCAAAGTCAAACAGATATGCGAGTATGTTGTTCTTACCTGTAAGTCCGAGATAGCCCGAAGCAACAATTATATACAACAGCGGCATCAGCGAGCACGCCTGAAAGATATATATGTAAAGCGAAGCTCCGGTCAGTTTCTTTCGTGAATCAATTCCGAATTTCATTTCATTACCTCCTCAAGTGTGCGCTCAAGGTAACGTTCCTCGAAACTCTCTTTAATTCCCGGGCTCTGAGGTGTGTTGAAAACAATTTCACCGTTTTCGGGATTAATATAGAGCACCATTTCTCTTTCCGAAGAAGAACTTGCTGCGGTTAGATTGTATAGTTTGCAGAAGCGGTTTGTTTCGGGTTTATTGGCAGGAAGCAGATAGTCGCTTGTGGCAACAAGCTCGCCCGAAGCACATTTTCCTCTAAGCACGGTGTTATTATAAAGCGTCTGCTTTTCGAGCGTTTTGAGATTGATTTTCACAAGCTTTGAGATAAGCACGCCGAGGTTGGAGGTCCTGTACTCGTTGACGTACAGATAATCGCCCTCCACAACACAGCCCCAGTCGTAACCGAAAGTACCTTCGACAAGAAGCTCGTTATTATTTTCCGAGCCCTTGTAAATACCGTCTGGCTCAAGGTTTGAATATCGGATTGCGAGGTCTTCGGTTCCGTCTATTTTACTGTAAACGTTTATTGCGGTTCTGTCAGCCATTCCCGTCAGCTTAACCGTAAACAGAAATGCGAGCGCCGAAAAGATTATCAGCGCCATAATCAGACCGTTGAACGTGAGCTTTTCA
Source organism: Clostridiaceae bacterium (assembly GCA_016290515.1). GTDB lineage: Bacteria > Bacillota > Clostridia > Oscillospirales > Acutalibacteraceae > Fimenecus. Next base: position 15,778 of record JAEEUJ010000017.1, on the reverse strand, counting down.
TTTCTCAATGAACTCACTCCTTCCTTGGATTATTTTAACATACTGTAATGAATTGTTCAATAGACTTGTTAAGAGTTTGTTTTTGTGGTACAATAATCGGGTAATAGATTAAAGGAGAAATAACTATGACACTTGAAAATGCAATTGCCGAGCTTTATGCACTTCAGAAAAAGCTTGCCGCTTACGATCACGCAGAAGCTCTTATTTACTATGACGGCGTAACCGCCGCACCGAGAGAAACCGCCGATAACAGGGGAGCTGCACTCTCTGTACTGTCCGAGGTAGTATATAAGCTTACAACGGGAGAGGAAACCGTAAGCCTGCTTGAATTTCTTGATGAGCATAAGCAGGAGCTTGATGAAAAGCAGCAGCGAATGGTATATCTTATGCTTAAGGATATACGCGAGATGCAGAAAATCCCGATGGATGAGTATATCGCATACGGGGAGCTTCTTGTTAAGGCTGACGACGTATGGCACAGAGCGAAAGAAGCTTCGGATTTTGAAATGTTCAGACCTTATCTTGAACAGATATTCGAAACCCAGAAGCGCTTCGCAAAGTATATTGCGCCCGAGATGGATCCGTACGACAACCGTTTAAGCGAATACGAGGAAGGACTTAACAAAAAGACTCTCGACGAGTTCTTCTCCAAAGTACGTTCGGGCATAGTCCCGCTGCTTAAGAAGATTTCCGAGGTACCGCAGGTTGACGATTCAATCCGTTTCGGCAATTTCCCCGCCGACAGGCAGGAGAAGTTTTCCTATGAGCTTATGAAGATTATAGGACTTGACCTCGGACATGTCGGACTTTCCACCACCGAGCACCCGTTTACTACAAGTTTCGGCTCACATCACGACGTCAGAATCACAACCCATTATCACGAGGATGATTTTGTTTCGTCAATGTATTCGGTTATCCACGAGGGCGGACACGCGCTGTACGATACAGGATCTGCCGACGATCTTGCCTATACCGTGCTTGACGGCGGAACTTCAATGAGCATTCACGAGAGCCAGAGCCGTTTTTATGAGAACATTATCGGCAGAAGCAGGGCATTCTGCAATTATATTTTCCCGAAGGTCTGTGAATTTTTCCCCAAAGAAATGCAGGGCAAAACCGCAGAACAGCTTTATATTGCCGTCAATAAGGCCGAACCTTCTCTTATCCGTACCGAGGCTGACGAGCTTACCTACAGCCTTCACGTTATGATACGTTACGAGCTTGAAAAGCGCGTTATGGCAGGGGAACTTGAGGTTAAGGACTTACCTGCCGAGTGGAACAAGCTTTATAAGGAGTATCTCGGCGTTGACGTTCCCGACGATAAGCACGGCCTTCTTCAGGACAGCCACTGGTCGGGCGGTCTGATAGGTTATTTCCCGTCATACGCTCTCGGAAACGCCTACGGCGCGCAGTTCTTAAGCAAGATGAAGAAAACCGTTGACGTTGACAAATGCATTGAATCGGGCGATTTTGAGCCTGTCAATGCGTGGAACAGAGAGAATATATGGAAGCACGGCAGTCTTTATACACCTGCGCAGCTGCTTGAGCGTGTACTCGGCGAGCCTTTTAACGCCGATTACTATATTGAGTACCTTACCGAAAAGGTTAAGGACGTTTATAAAATTGAGGTGTAATAATGATTATTGCTGTTTCCTACGATAACGGAAGAATATTTCAGCATTTCGGAAAGACGGAAAAATTCGAGTATTTTACCGCCGACGAAGACGGAAGATTAACAGATTCCGTTATTAAGTCAAACGACGGGCAGGGGCACGGCGCTCTTGCAGGTATCCTTAAGGAGAATAAGACGGACGTTCTTATTTGCGGCGGAATAGGTGAGGGCGCATTGGATGCACTTGCACAGGCAGGCATCGAAGTGTATGCCGGAAATGCCGGACCCGTCGAAGCGGCGGTCGTCGCATATCTTTCGGGACAGCTTGAGAAGAAGGCTGTTAAATGCGACCATCACGACCACGGCGAGGGGCATTCCTGCGGCGAGTATTCGTGTAAATAACAAAAAGGCTGTACGGTGAGTACAGCCTTTTTTCTGCGCTTGATTAACGGTAAAAATACACGCGCATCGCAACGGGTGACATTTCGTATTTGCCGTTTCCGGCGGTAAAATAGATGTAACCGTAAGCGCTGTCGATTTGTGTCATTGAAGTCATCGGCTGAACGCTTGAATTGTTACTGTTGATGAAAGCGTAAACCTTTTCCGCCGAGTTGAGAGGAACACTCTCGCTTGTGTTGTCCGAGAAGGTGAGAATAAGTCTGTCGTTGCCGAAATCATAAGCTTCGAGCGAATTGAGATTAATCTTCGGCGTGTCGGACGAGGAACGGATTTCGGCTTTCACGACGGTTTTCCTGTTATATACTTCGTATGAATATACCGTACCGTCCGGCAGTTCTGCATACGCCGTTAGCTTTCCGTATAAGCCGACCTTTGAGAGATATCTGAGACAGCTGTATTTTTCTTGTCCGACGACAACACTGCCTTGTGCTTTGAGGAAGTAATTAATGTTTGAATACTCGGCAGTGCTGCCGCCGTTAGCTACTGCTATTGTACTTTTTACGAGGTTCTTTGAATCCTTCAATTCGTAATTCGCCACGCTTATCGGTACATAACAGTTGTTGCCGTACACAAAAATAATATATGAAGTGAGATACATACCTTTATGGTAAATGTCAATCTTCTGATATCCTTCTTTATAAGGATCATATCCCGAATAACTGCAGGCGCTGAAGCTTATCGTCTCAGATGCATCCTCAATATATGTTATTCTGATTTTAGGCGAGCTTCCTCTGAAAAGCTGCTCAAGGACAGCCTGGTTTTCGTAACCGCTGAAGTTTAATTTGTATGATTCGAGAGATTTAAGTGCGCTGTCCGCCTGAGATCCTTTATCATAACAGAAGCTTTCGCCCTTGTAGTATATACGCTTGAAGTCTCCGTTAATTATATCAACGGATTGAATATGGCGCTTATAGGAGACGGTGTACTTAACCGTGGTAAACTGTCCTTTGTATCCGAGAGTGAAGGTTTTAGCACTCAGTGTATCCGTGGACGTATCAAGATTATAAATAGACACCTTGTATTCTATATCTCTGAGGTAAACGGTGTCAACGCGTTGCTTTTCGTCAGCAGATACCTTCTTGTAATAAATGTTGATATAATAATCGCTGAGAAAAATGTCATCGCCTACATTAAGCGAAAGCGTGCCTGAAAGAGGCCCGAATTCAATCCTTTCTATATCCGAATCGGTCACGGCTCTCTCAACCGTTATTTCAAAGCTGTAATCAGCAAGATTTGCAACACGGACCGTGACAGTCTGATTACCGATTTGGGTGAAGTCTGCGTCCTTGACAATGCTGATACTGCTTCGGGTGTAGTATGGAGAATAAGTTCCGTCGGAATATACCAAGCGTAAGTTGATTCCGTCTAACGAGAGCTTGGTATCAGCGGTTGTATAAACAACCTTTGTGGGAGGATTGCCGTCAACGCCCGTAACAACGCGTTGCGAGGCACCGGAGGTCTTTTTTACGTTAACATCAAAGCTTGCACCGGCGTTCTGGTATTTGATAAGTACCTTCTGTGTCCCTTCCTGCATTCTGTTGTAACCTGAAACGGAACACTCGGATACGGGCACCTCGTCGGTTGAGGAGTCGGCATAAACAGCAATTACAGTCATACCCGTCAGGTTGAGCTCTTCACCGAAGAGATACTCTGTCTTAAAGCTTTCGGCAAAGCTGAGTCTTAAGGCAACTACACTGTTTTCAGAACTCTCGCTGTCGGTTTCTTCCCCGTTATCTGATTTATCGTTGTTACCGTTTTCTTTTTCTTGCGATTCTTCGTCGGAATTTATATCTGACGTTAATTCCGAGCCTTCCTCGCTGATGTTATTCTCATCGTTTGCGCCTGTTGATTCTGCTTCTGAGTTATTATCGTCAAGTCTTAGGATACCCCATTCCTCAAGCTTTGCAGTGATGGCATTGCCGATTTCGGCAATGTAGTTTATTCCGGAGCTTTTTTCAATTGCTGCATTGGTGCCAAACACTGTTATAAGAGCGAGTACGGCTGCAATAGCAGCACTCAGACCCTTGCCGAGTTTACCGTTTTTAGCTTTGGAGGAAGCAAGACGTATAATCTTTTTGCTCGATACGAATGCGGCAAGCGTTTTGCTCTTATCATCGCACGCTTCGAGATTTATAAGCATTTCGGCGCATTCGTCAATAAGCTCACAATCCATTTCACTTTCGGGTTTTATGAGCTCTTCGTCAATAGCTTTTTCAAGAAATTCACGAAGCTCTGTATAAAACAGATTGTCCACAAGAAGGTTTTTAACAGCTCTGTTATTTTCCGTCATAGCTTTCTCCTTTCCATTCCGTATTATAGGAATTGATTATTTTTTTACGCATTCTTTCCACTCGTTTTGCAACTGCTGCCTTACTGATTTGAAGCCTGTCCGCCGTTTCACTGAGGGTTAAATCGTCTATGTACCTTAATTTGAAAATCTTTTTTTCCTCGTCGTTGAGTATTTCGAGTATCCGTTTTTTCATCAACTCGTAATTAATATTGTCATCGATATCGGGATTATCTGTGTCAACCTTATCCTTTATTATGTCAAGCTCTACCGTTTTCTCGGCAATACGTGAGTTTTGAGCGAGGCTTTTCAAAATGAAGTTTTGTGCCGTTTTATATAAAAAAGCCTTCGGGTATTCAATTGTTTCACCGTCAAGCAGTTTTTTATACAGAACCGTAAAGGTGTTCTGAGTACAGTCGTCAGCAGTGTGGGCGTCGTTTTTCAGTTTAACAAGGCAAAGCCGGAAAACCGAATCGCGATGCTCATCGTAAAGACGGGAGAACTCATCCTTAACAGCCCTTTTTGAATCGGGCTTCTTCATTTTTTCACTTCCTCTCAATTAATAGTACTTTTAAGCTAATAAAAGTTGACACTATTTTGAAAAAATTCAAATTATATTTATTATAATATACATGACAGAAAAATTAAAGGTGTTTAAGTGATTTGTCTGAAACAAAAAAATCCCCTCGTCACAGGGGATTTTTTTAATGTTCCGTAACTATATTCTTCATCCACATTCCTTTTTTGACAAGTACTATGCCGATAATGCACTTTATCCAGTCCGCCATATTTACAAAGGCGAAAATCCATATTATATAAAGCCCTGTAAAACGGCTCAGTATAAATGCGACGGGCACGCTGACCACCCACATAAATACGCTGTCGAAAAGGAAGGTAACTATCGTTTTTCCGCCTGAGCGCAGGGTGAAATAAGTCGTGTGCATAAGTCCTATCTGCGGCGTGAACAGCGCCTGAGCCATAAGAAACTGCGAGGCTATATGTTTTGCCTCGTCGGTGGTATTATAAAGCATCGGGAACAGATGTGAGGTTGAGAACACCGTAATACCTACGAGCGTCGCAACAAATACCGCGAATGCTATAATCTTGTTGTCTTCATCGCGCGCCTGTTCATAGCGCTTTGCGCCGAGATGCTGACCGACTATTATCGCTATGGCGTCGCCCATAGCGAAGAATACGACGTTGAACACGTTACTGACGGTGCTTGCAATATTCTGAGCGGCAACTACGTTAAGTCCGCGAAGCGAATAGCACTGCGCGAGCATAGCCATACCCGCCGACCACAGAGCTTCGTTGACAAGCAGGGGAGAACCGGTTATGAAATACTTGTTCGCAAGCTGCAGAGGTACCCTGATTGTCTTGTAAACGCCGACTATATAAGGACATCTCTGCTTGTGAGTGTGTGTCCAGATTGCAACAACCGACATCTCGACAAATCTCGCCGTTACGGTGGCTATTGCGGCGCCCTTTACGCCCAATGCGGGCAATCCAAGTTTGCCGTAAATGAGTACGTAGTTAAGCGCGAGATTGACAAATACTGCGGTAAGGCCCGCTTTCATCGGTACGACCGTCTCTCCGCATTCACGAAGGGTGTTCGCGTAAATCTGAACGCCTGCAAACGCGGGTAATCCTATGAGCGCGATTTTGAGATAGTCCTTTCCGAAACCAAGCGCTGCCGTTAGGTCGCCGCCGTCGTGCGTTCCGCGAAGATAAAGTGAAATCAGGTTATCGCCGAAGCAGATAAATACCGTAAATGCTACGGCAATCAGCGCAATGCCCATCCACAGCTTGTAGCGGAAGGTGTGGCGTATGCCTTCCTGATCTCCTTTGCCGTAATATTGGGCTGTAAAAATACCCGCGCCGGCAAATCCGCCGAAGACGCAGAGATAGAAAACGAAAAAGAGCTGATTTACAATTGCAACGCCGCTCATCTGCTCGGTGCCGATGCGCCCGACCATAATGTTGTCGAGCAGGCTCACGAAATTGGTTATGCCCGACTGTATCATTATCGGAACCGAAATGGCAAGCACGCGCTTATAAAACGCCTTATCACCTATGAACTTTTTTGCCAAACTGTTTTGCATATTATATCTAAACCTTTTGATGATTTTAATTATATTATTTGATTATTAGGAACAAAGAGGTAATCGCAAAAGCGGTTACCTCTTTGCTGGTGCGGATAACAGGACTTGAACCTGCACAGTATTGCTACCACTAGAACCTGAATCTAGCGCGTCTGCCAATTCCGCCATATCCGCATATTATATTAAATTAAATCTACACTCTTGCGGTGCCCAAAATTTGTTTTGGCTTGGAGCGCCGACAAATTTTGACCGCTGCGCATCCTCGTCTCGCTTTATCCGCCGCAGGCGGCGCTTCGACGACGATTCTGCCAACTCCGCCATATCCGCTTATATATATCCGCGCTCAAAGCGCTAAGTTATAATATCAAAAATCAACGGAAATGTCAATATAATGATATGGTTAAAATTTCATTATTTTTAAGTTGTTTTATGACGTTTTTTTCAGAATCAACGCCTCAAAATCTCTGTAAGGCTGTGATTTCAGTAACAAACGGGTTACCGTTTTCAGGGCGAATGACGAAATCAGCGTAACTCCTGTAACAGCAGCGAGTGTGATGAAATAATCGATTGTAGCAGTTGGATTGTATATCCCGACAGCAATCAGAATAATCTGATGGTGAAGCAAAAACACGGGATATGACAGCGACCCGAGAAAGTCTGTGATTTTTTGAATTAATCGGACTCTTGTAATAAAGCTTCCGACGTGGTACAGGGTTATAAATAAACACAGTCCCATCAGGTGATTCATAACGTTCTTGAAAGATACGTTTTCAGGATTTGTTATGAATGGCAGACGGTATACCGCAAGAATGACGCCGATAAGCGCAGAAACTCCGAAAACGAAGTAGTTTTTAATCAGCCTCTCATGTTTTTGAAGCAGCATTCCTACGTAAAAGCTCATCATGCAACTGAATATATTTTTGAGACTTGTCTGAAATACGTTATAGAATATTATTCCTGCATAAGCGGAAAAAACAAGCAGGGTAGTTACGACGGGATATTTGCGTATACCGTACAGAAGGACGGGATAAACCAGATAGAGTATTATAATTGCGCCGAGGAACCACTCTCCGAGTATATAGTAATTCGGCGCGTAGGAGGAAAAGTATCCGTCAAGCCCGAGTAAGCTGAGTATCAGCGTGAACGGACTGCAATCAAGATAAAAGAAACGTTTGAATTTGAACACACGGTACAGAAAAAAGCAACCGAAGGCTATATAAAACGCAGGATATATCGATTTGAAACGTTTGTAGTAGAATTCCTTCAAAGAAGCAATTTCAGTGTTATTAAGGTAGAGCATAGCTCCGGAAATAATTAGAAATACATCAATTAGCGCACCGCTGATATTTCCGTTTGCATACATCATCATAAAATTCAGCGGAGAGCTTACGTGCGCGGAAAAATGATATATCAGTATGCCGAGAGCGCAGACAGCTCTCATTAATTCAATATTAGACTTTTTTTCCTTCTTTACTGGCATGTCTTACTCCTTAATCTGAATAATCCGACATTATAAAACGTGCTACGCCGTTATTCTCATTCGAGCTGATTATGGTATCGGCTTTTACTTTAAGCTCGTCGCGGGCGTTTTCAACGGCGCATTTATAATCCGCAGCTTCAAACAGCGCAAGGTCATTGAGGTTGTCGCCGAATGCGACGACTCTGTCAGCACCCGTGTATTCCTTTACGATTTTCAGTCCGTTTGCCTTTGAAACGTTTGCGTCAAACACTTCGAGAAACCAGTACCTAGTGTAAGTGTCCTTGTAGAAGGAGCAGGAGAGAGTTTCAATACCGTCAATCTCAGCTTTTATCTTAACAAGGTCGTCGTATTCGTCGCAAAGACTAACGAATATCGGTGAATAGCCTTCGGGTGTTTCGTAGTGTTCTACCTTACGAAGATTCGTTCCCTCGATTTTAGTTCTGGTTTCGTAATAAAGCTTATGTATTTCTAATTTCAGGTCGGTGAACTGTATCTGATATTCGCCGTTGCCGTTTAAGAAAAATGAAAACGGTGATTTTTCGTGCTTTTCAAATATCGAAATAAGTTTTCCGTACGCTTCTGATTCTATAGGAAAGCTCCTGACAGTCTTTTTGTTTTTGATATCAAATATTACAACGCCGCTCATCGCAACTATCGGAGCGGTGACATTTACGCCTTCAAGCAGAGGTACGCTTGAAAGCACGCTTCTTGCCGTCGCAACCGAAAAGAGAAGACCGTCCGCAGACAGTCTGTTGATAATCTCTTTACTTGTTGCCGAGACCTCACCGTTATTATTGAAAAACGTGCCGTCGAGGTCGGTAATATAAAGCGTTTTCATTTGATTTTTATCGCTTCGCCGCCATGCGCAGCTTCGCCCTCAAACCGGACGAGTTCAAATCTCGTGTTGCTTTCTGCGTCAATGGCAAAAGCGTAATCGTCGCAGATTTTGCCCCATTTTACACTTGATTTAATAAGTTTAACATCTTTTGTGTTGCGAAGATAAAAGCCCGAATTCTTAGCTCTTTCAACACTGTATTCAAGGCAGGGACGAAGGTCATAAAGCCCCGTTTCCCATTTTGAAGTTTTTGTCAGTTCAACGCTGACATTTTCAAACGTTACGTTCTCGATGGGATTATCTTTTGTGCCATGAAGCAGGACGCCGTTTTCGCCCTTGCAGCTGATATTTGAAAAGCGGATGTTGCTTATATGTCCTGCCTTTGTGTTTTCGTCACGGTCAAAGCAGGTGATTACAATCGGCTCGGCGGTGCCCCAGAAATCGGGACAGAAGCGCCTTGTTTCAATAATTATGTTGGAATACGAAACGTTCTCTACGTTTCCGCCGTCTCTTATCTGTATCGAAAGACCTCTGTTACTTCTTGAAATCACGCAATTATTTACAAGCACATTTCTGAAATCGCCGACGCCCTCGGTTCCGATTTTAATAGCGGCAGAGGTAGAGGTCAGCGTACAGTCGGAAATGATTATATTCTCGCACGGACCGTATTCTGCGTTTCCTTTTGAAGTCTTCAGGCATATACAGTCGTCAGCGCATACGATATGACAGCCGAGTATTCTTACGTTTGAGCAGTGGTCGGGATCAATGCCGTCGGAATTCGCAACGTCAAGGTCATTGAGTATTCTTATTCTGTCAATTAGCACGTCGTCACAACCGGCAGGGTGCAGGGTCCAGAACGGCGCGTCAACAACCGTGAAATCCTTAAACGAAATATTGTTGCTGTTTTCAATATACATTACGGTCGGTCTCGGGTAGAAATTGCCGGTTACGTAATACTGACTTTTCCTCTCGACAAAACTGTGGCCGTTTGCGTCAATAACACCTTCGCCGGTTATCGAACAGCCGTGAGCCTTGTATCCGTAAATAAAACAGAAGGAAGGCTTGCCGGTAACGGGGTTGCCGATAAGCGTGTTTGTTTCGTCGTTTATAAAGTCGCAAGGGCGGAAATAACCGTCAATATCGCTTGTCGCCTTAAGCCTTGACCCCTTCTGAAGATGAAGTTCAACGTTTTCTTTGATAATGATTGATGAGGAATAATAGCATTTTCCGCTTTCGAGCACGACTGTACCGCCGCCGTTTGCGGCAGCTTCATCAATGGCTGACTGAATAGCCTTTGAGTCGTTCGTTTTACCGTCAGCGACGGCACCGTAGTTTTCAGGCAGGAAGTATTTCATATCTTTCTCCTTATCCGAACAGCTTTGCTGCTTTCTGCATAGTTTTGTTTGCCACGGGTATAGCGACCGAGCTTCCGCCGCCGCCGTTTTCAACGACAACAACGATGGCAAGAGGTAAATCTTCTCTCTGAGAGTAGCCTATAAACCATGCGTGCGGACTTAAGCCGCCTTCCTCGTTGCTGACCTCGGCAGTACCTGTTTTGCCGCACATTTTCAGATTCGGGAACTTGCCGTCGCCGTAGTAATTGATTACGTTTGAACGAAGCATACCCTGAAGTCTGTCGGCCGTAGTTTCCGAGAACATAGGCGCAAGCGTCACGGTCGACGGCTTGAAGGTCTGATCGCCTGAAGGCGAGTTGATTGATTTGATATAGTACGGTTGAACAGGGGAGCCGCCGTTGGCTATGGCTCCGACTATCATCAGCATATGGCAGGGGTTGACTTTCGTCGTGTACTGACCGATTCCCGCCCAGCCTATATTTACAGTTGCCGCATCGGTCAAGTCAAAACTGCTTCGGGCAAGTCTTGTCTTGCCTAAATAATAGGTCTGACCGAAGCCTAACTGATTTACGGTGTTGGTTAAATTCTCTGCACCGAGTTCAATTGCGATTTCGGCAAACGCACTGTTGCAGGACTGATTGAGAGCCTTCTCAAAATTAACGGTTCCGTGCTTTGACATACACTTGACCGAATCGCCGCCGACCTTATATTCACCCTCGCACTTGAAGCTTCGCGAGTCGATATCGGCTATATTGTCGATAGCACACGCCGCCGTGATAACCTTGAATGTTGAACCGGGTGTGTAAACGCCAGAGAAGAAGCGATTAAGATAAACGCCGTCATACTGACCTGTCGTGTCGTTTGCAATATCGGATGTCGGCTTGTTGGCGATATCGTAGCTCGGCTTTGAAACCACGCACAGAAGCTCGCCCGTTTTGTAATTGTAAACGCCGACAGTGCCCTTGTTTTTGCCGAGCGCCTCATAAGCGGTTGTGCAGAGTTCAGCATTGACAGTAAGCTTTATATCGCTGCCCTTGCCGTATTGCTTAAGGGTATAAATACCGTTAATAAGGTCGTAGCCCGTCAGCACGTCGCTGTATGCCGTCTGAACGCCCGTAGCGATATAGCCCTGCGAATCGCCGACTATGTGGAGCGTAGCAATCCGCACGTTTTTGGAATCGTTATAAACGCGCTTTCCGTCAACCGTCTGAGCGAGAATTGCTCCCGATTCGTCGGTAATTGTACCTGCAGTTGAGAGTACACCCGAATTGTATATATGACGGTTTGTGCGCTTCATTGCCCACGAATCGGCATTTGTGACGAAGGTATAGAGGAGTATGCCCACGCCTACAAGGAAGGCGAGAGCCATCAGATAAAGTACCCATGCTCTGCGTGAGAGGGTTTTCATGCTGTCACTCCTTTACTTAGTGTTTGTATCGTAACGTTTGTAAGTCTTTACGTCGATTGCCTTTATAAGCGCCGCAAGTCCCCAGCAGCACATCATGCTCGAACCGCCGCGGCTGATAAACGGAAGCGTAACGCCTGTCCACGGAAGTAAATCCGTTGCACCGAAAACGTGCAGTGCCGCCTGGAAAAGAAGCAGGGTAGAGGCAGCGCACGCCGCAATAGAATAGAACGACGAGCGTGCGGCTACGGAATAGCGTATGCTGTAAACTACAAGTGCCACAAATGTCAGCAGAACGGTAAACGCTATAATCATACCGAATTCCTCGCAGACCATACCGAACGCAAGGTCTTCGGTTGCCGCATAAACGTAGCGAAGCTTGCCGTTACCCAGTCCCAAGCCGAACAGACCGCCGCTGACGGAATATATAAGCAGACGGACCTGCTGATAGCCCTTGCCGTCCGCAAGCTCCCATACGTGTCTGTAGGATGAAAAACGGTTCGCAACGTATGGCTTGAAGGTAATAATACCTACGCCGCCCATCAGCGCGCCTGCGCAGATTAAGAATATAGTCTTTATATCTCCCGAGCGCAGGAAGGCGATAACTATGAATGTAACGAAGAATATCAGCGCCGTGCCGAAGTCCTTCATTATAAACAGCAAGCCGATTACTGCTACGGAGAAAATAATGTATTTTGTCAGCTTCTTTGTAGTCTGCAAATTTTCAAGCGTTGCGGCGCCGACGAAGATAAACGATATTTTGATAAGTTCCGAGGTCTGTATTGACATCAGATTGTCGCCTATTATTATCCAGTTTCTCGCGCCGTTGATTTCGCTTGCAAATATAAGCGTGAAAACAAGCGCGCCAATTGAGGCTACGGCAACGGGAATACGAAGCTTTGTAACAAGGTCGATATCGCTGAGAATACTCAGCAAAACTATAAATACGCCCAGGCCTAAGAAAATTGCGATAAGCTGGGTGTATGCCTTGCCGGGGTAAACGCTCGCCGTCAGCGCAAGACCAATTCCCGAAAGGAAGAAGGCTATAAGCTCAACCTCAAAGCTCTTTCGGCGGAATACGCCCGCAAATACGGTGAAATATATCCACTCGGCGAGAATATAAGCTCCGAAAACGATACAAATCGTGCTTTTCACAAGCTCCTCTGAGCCGTTGAGCAGAATCTGCGCCGCGCAGAAAATCTGAAATACAGTTATGAGAATGAGCAGAAGGAACCAGTTTACGGGTTTTCTGTAGCTGTATTTTCTTTTCTTTTTGCGGTCGGAATTGTCGTTTTTGTACTTTTTCTTAGCCGTCGGCTTTTTGTCAGCCACAGTTACCCTCCTTTCTTATTCTCTGAACATAAATCTGTACGCGCCGATTTCGATAATATCGCCGTCGTACAACGGGAATGCGTCAAATACCATTTCTCCGTTGAGATAGGTTCCGTTATGCGAATTGAGGTCGGCAACCATCCAGCCGTCGCGTGTCAGATAAATTTCCGCGTGCTCGCGCGAAACGGTCTCAACGGGCAGACAGATATTACAGTTCTTATCCCTGCCGATAAGACAACTGCCGCTCAGATAATAAGCACTCTTATCTTTTAGGTTGACAAGTCTTGTCGCGTTGGTATAATCGGTGTTCTTTTTGGATTTGGTCTGCTTTGCGCCGGTGCCGTAACCGTTTGATTTGAACTTCATAACCGCGTTGCCGAAGGAAACGGTGTCGCCGTCCTTTAACGCGGCGGCATGGCTTATCTGCTTGCCGTTTACGTAAACGCCCGTTTTTGAATCGGTGTCAAAGATATACCAGCCGCCCTTGCGTAAGGCGAGCACAGCGTGAAAACGCGAAACGGTGGTATAGTCCTTTAAGGCAATATCGCACGCGCGGCTTCTGCCGATGGATGTTTCCCAATTCTCAATTGTGATTTTACTGTCGTCGGCGAGGTTAATAAGCGTAGCCATAGCCTCGCGTCTCGGCCTTGATCTGAAAAGAGAAAAGACGCAGCGAAGCAGTATCACGACAGCAACTGCCGCGAATACGTAGCGTACGAAATAATCGAACTGACCCAAAAAGGCTTCCATAGTTTTTCTCCTTTCATAAATTAACTCTATATATAATACATTTTATCTTATTAAAAGTCAATAAAACCGACGCTCAATTATTGACAATATGAAATTGAAAATATATACTTGATTTATTGAAAGGGGCGGTATTTATATGAAAATTACAAAAAGTCTTTACGGCACAACAAAGGACGGAAAAGAAGTCTATTCTTTTGTCATTGAGAACAGCTCGGGAGCTTTTATCGAGCTTCTGAACTACGGCGCAACGCTCAATAAAATTGTCGTGCCCGACAGTGACGGCAAATTCGCGGATGTGCTCGTCGGCTTTGACACAATGGAGGGACAGGAGCTGTGCACCGATTCCCAGGGCAGAACGGTAGGCAGAGTCGCCAACCGTATAGATTCGTGCGGAATAACGATTGACGGCAAGCACTATGCTATAACTAAAAACGTCAACAACGACATTACTCTTCATTCCAATCATGAGTATGAAAACGCTGTCTGGGATCACATGGTAAGGGGACTTGATACGGTTCAGTTCCGTTATTACAGCCCCGACGGCGCAGAGGGATTTCCCGGCGAGGTCGATAACAAGGTAGCCTTTACCTTTACCGAGGATAATGAGATTATAATCAAATACACCTGCGTTCCTACCGAGAAATGTCCGCTCAATGTCACAAATCACGCCTATTTCAATCTTAACGGCTTTGACAGCGGAACCATACTCGGCCACGAGGTTCAGCTTTTATGCGACGCCTATACGCCGACTGACGAACGCGCAATTCCCACGGGTGAGATAAGAAGCGTTGAGGGCACCGTGTTTGATTTCCGCACACCGAAAACAATAGGAAAAGATGTTGAGGCCGACGATGTTCAACTTAAAATCGGCAGGGGATATGACCATAATTTCCAAATCGCCGGCTACGACGGCACACTGCGTAAATACGGCGAAGTCAGAGGTGACAAGAGCGGCAGAGTTATGGAGTGCTTCACGGATTTACCCGGTGTTCAGTTCTATATCGGAAACTTTATGAACGGTACTCAGATCGGCAAGGCGGGACTTCCGCTTAATCACAGAACGGGCTTCTGCCTTGAAACTCAGTATTTCCCCGACGCGGCAAATCATCCCGAGTTCATTCAGAACATCTTTACACCCGATAAACCGTTTATTTCAACAAGCGTTTACAAGTTTTCGGCTAAATAAGGGGGAGAGGATTTATGATTAATTTAATGCCTTTATTCGGCAAATTCTGGTCAACCTTTGTCGAGGGCAACGATCAGAAGCGTATCGATTCCCAGACGCCTCCCGAGGGCGTTAAGGTCGTATCTGATTTGCAGTACGTTGACGACGGAAAATGGCAGCATCAGCTTGACGTTTACTATCCCGAAAATGCCGACAAGCCTTTGCCGGTTATAATTGATATTCACGGCGGCGGCTGGATGTACGGCACAAAGAGAATTAACAAGTACTATAATATGATGCTCGCATCCAAGGGACACTGTGTTTTCAGCATTAACTATCACCTTGTACCCGAAAAGGACGTCGGCACTCAGCTTCAGGACTGCATGCTAGCTTTTCAGTGGATAAAAAAGAATGCTAAGGATTATTTCGGCGACCTTAACGAGCTTTATGTTACGGGCGACTCTGCGGGCGGCTTTTTAGCGGCGTTTTCAACGCTTCTGAATAATTCTGCCGAGCTTCGCGAAGCTTACGACACCGTTTCGCCCGCGCTTAAAATAAGAGGAGTTTGCCTGACCTGTCCTGTCTGCTATCTTGATATCAGCGGAACGGTGGGTGTTTACACCAGACAGATTTTGGGCAAGGATTTCAAGTCCAGAAAATACGCAAAATACGTCAATCTTGACAAGGCGCTGCGTCTCGGAGAAATGCCGCCTACATATCTCATTACCTGCGGCGGTGATATGCCTGCGAAAAATGCAACCTTTAAGGCCTATGAGGACCTTGAGGACGCGGGAGTTAAGTGTAAGCTTAAATACCTTCCCGACAAGAAGCTTCAGCACGTTTTCTGCATAACCGATCCGTTTTCACCCGTATCCGACGAAGTTAACAACGATATGTTGAAATATCTGAAGGCAAATAAATAAGATATATCCGCAGCTGCGTACTTTTAACGGTACGCAGCTTTTCTTTTTGGCATTTTTTACTATTGACAAAAGG
>JAEEUJ010000157.1 GCA_016290515.1 Clostridiaceae bacterium | reverse complement strand
CACTCTGCCGTCCTGCGCGGTAACGGCGTACTTGTACGCGTCGTACTGCTTTACGCCCTTTATCTCGCATTCCCAGACACCGCCCGAATTCTCGATACAGTACATCTGATTTGCGCCGTTGTCCCAGCCGTTGAATTCGCCGGCTACACTGACGGCTCTCGCGTGGGGAGCCCATACGCGGAAAACGACCGTATCCTCATCCTTACGGTGAGCGCCGAAGTATTCGTACGAATGTGAGTTGCTGCCCTCGTGAAAAAGATAGAGCGGAACCTCACGTTCTTTTTTTGCATCATTGTGTATCGCCTTTGACATAACAATACCTCACCTTATTTTAATCCGTTAAGTATTTTATCATTATAATATCAAGAATTCAAGTGATTTTTGACTATTTCGTTCAAAAAAACGCCGAAGTTTGTTACAGCAATTTGTACACTTTGTTACAAAATTCACTTATTTGCTCCCATAAGAGAGTATAACAAAACGTTCCGCACGCAACGCATACACGTCACGCACGGAACGCCCTTTTATTCATTTACCTGCCGCAGCACTGTTCAGAATGTGCCCTCTACCGTGAAATGAGTTGTCAGCCGTATCGATTCGGTCTGGCTGTCGTACTCGGCGTCCTCCATAATAATTTCGGACACCTGATAGTCGTAGTTTGAGCTCATCAGCATCGTGTAAATATAATCCGCCGCCGTAAACGACCTCTGCGCTCCGTTTGAAAACGAAACATAAAAGCGGATGCGCATTTTCAGCTTATACTCTCTCTTGCCCTGCCCGACGGTGTGGCCGGTTGAGTTATGAGTGTAAAGCGAAGGTCCTGCATTGAACTGCTCTACCCCGACGGAAATGACGGGATCGTCGTTGATTGCGATGGGTGTGATGTTGCTGTCGTACTCGGGAACAATGGTTTTCTGCGAAAGATCAGGTATGCTTTTAAGATAGTTTATGGTGGCCGAAACCGCCATAGATGAAATATTCAAGCTATTCAACCCTTTCCTTGATTACTGCCCAGATATAGACGGGTTTATCTTTTATATATACCTTTTCCCAGTGATGAATGAGATAGGACTTGCCGTCGTCCGTACGGATAATTGCGCCGTCGCCCAAGCTGTCAAAATTAACGTACGACGGCCCGATGTACAGAAAGAACGATTCGGGATAATGGCCCAGCTCGTTATAGCTTCCGTACAGATACATTTTGTTCTTGTATCTGAGCGGTTCTACGACCGCGCGGTAACGGCGAGAGGTCCATCCGTTATAAGTGACAAAGGTGTCCCTGCCGAAGTTTTCAATAAACTTATCAAGCTCTTTCATACTTCACCTGCTCAAAAACAAAATCGCTGTCCTCTAAAAGCGGATAAGCAGAAATCAGAGCCTCATCCCTCATATTCGCCGCCCATTCAAGGCGAAGCGACGGGCTCTGACTGACGGTTATATCGCCTGCCTTTGTGCTCTCGGTTATTTCACCCGTGAGCACAGCGCGCAGAAGAAGCCGGTAGTAACTCAGATAAACGCAGGCATTGACTATACGCGGGTCGCCGTCGGAGTTCTTGTCCTTGAGCCTTTCGTACAATTCGCGGCAGGTGCTCATAATCACCGGAGCGATTTCAAACGAAATATGTTCCTCGTCTATATCTCCGAAATTCTTAACACGCTGCAAAACACTGATTACGTCTATCATTTCGTCCTCCGTTTATATTGTAAGAACCTTGGAAGCGTCGGTGATAATCTTGGAGAAGCCTGCAATTTCGGTGATTGCAGCTCTTTCAAGCTGACGGTCGATAAGCTTGTCGTACTCGGTAAGCACGTCGCCCGCAGTTACCATTTCAAGCGCACAGCTCTTGTCGAGCGCTATAATTCGTCCGCTCATTCCTGTCGGCGCCTTGATGAGCTTGGCGCCCAGAGGCGTTACGACGTCACCGCTTGCGTGGAAGTTAAGACCTGCTGCCGCGTCGCGCATTTCCGACATCGAGAGAATTGCGGCGGTCGCATCGGCTGACGCGATGAGGGTTGTCATTTCATAAGGCTCAAACGTATTCCAGAGGTCAACAAGGTCGGTATAAGCGAGAGTGCCGCTCGACGCAACGCTGATTACATCGGCGGGGTTGCCGTTGCCGTCGCCGTTGATAAGAACGTTTACCGCGTCGCAGAACTGCTGTCTTGCGATATATGCACCAATCTGCTTGAGCATTACTGTAAACACATCAAGTCTCTGGAAGCGTATTGCCTCGTAGGAGGCAACGAGCATTCTGCCGCGTTTCTGAAGGTGAACGAGGTTCTCCTGAAGAGTGATGTTGGTCTCGGGAATTGCGGTGCCTTCATTTACGGGTGAGAGCGCCTTATCCGACTCAGCGGGAATTGACGTTACGCCTCTGTAATCCATGCCGTTGATGCTTGTAGTTGAGGCAACGATATAGGGAAGAACGTTCGCGTATTCCTTGCCCTTTCTTACCGCTCTGGAAATGTACTCGGGGAAAAGCGCAGCTGAGCTTGAGGTTGAGAAAAACTTCTCAATCATATCGCTGTCGGCGCCGTTTACCTTGATGTTGAAGCGCTTGAGCTGACGCTCAAATGCGTCGAGGCCTTCAAGCGAGGTGCCCTTGTAGTTTTCGGAAGGGTCAATGGCTTCAAGCTCTGCCAGAAAGCCCCTGCCGGTTGAATAAAGTCCCTTGTCAAGACTGATGTTTTCATAAATTGCCATAAGTATTACATCCTTTCAAAATTAAAATCTGAACTGTGTATTGCTGTCCGTATTCTTGCTCTTTTCGCGGTAAAGCTGCGGAGCTTCGGCGGACTGCTTCTTTTCTTTAAGAGCGACGTTGAGCTGTTTTAACTCCTCGGTGCAAAGCGATTTGCAGATGCTCTCGCTCGAAACATTCGAAAGCGCGGGCATATTCAGCGCAAAAAGCCTGACCGTTTCGCTCTCAAGCTGACGTCGGTATTCCTCACCGTCACGCGCTTTTTCCGTAAGCGAGTCAATATACCCGCCTATTTCGCGCGCCTGCTTTTCGGTGAGCGCTACGTCGCCTTCGGCGTTTTTAAGTGTATTGATAATATCGTTCATATCGGTCTCCTTAACAAATCCGAAGCTTTTGGTTACTCCTGCATTCCTCTGTGCGGGAACCGCGACAAACGACCACTCGTAAGCGTCGCAGGGCTCGCTGAGCTCGAAGTAGCAAAGCTTACCCTTATAGCTTCTGCCCTTCTTATGATGGCAGGCGCCGCTTTTGGAATCGTTGCCGCAGATTGAGCAAACGCTGCTCTTAACCGAACAGCCTATGCTGACCTCTTTCTTGATACCCGCCTGAATTTCCTTTATGAAATCCGCGTTTTTCTCAAGCCTCGGCATATAGCAGTACGCCTTGACGTAAACGTAGGGCTCGCCTAAGGAATTCTTCTTTTTCTCGTCGGTTACAAGCTCGGTTTTATAGGTTCTTGCCGACTGGTCGTCGGAATTGCAGGAATGATTCTTGATTGCCGTCCTGCCCACGAAAAGCTCAGCGAGGGTTTTCAGCGACTCGGTTGTGAAGCGCTCAAAATCGCGGTCGATTTCGTTGTCGCAAAGTATGACCGAAAAGGTGAAAATCTCGTCAGCCGTAAGCTCCTTCTGAGAGTAGCCGTTGATGAGCTTAAGGTCTTCGTCGCTTATGCTTTCCTGCAAAGGCAGGTTGTTCTGATAGCTTTTGTTCATATTTCGCCTCCCTGTGAATTGAGCTGTTGATTAATTTGCTGAGTTTTGGCATTGAGATATGCCGCGTTTGCCTCGTCGAGAGTGTCCTTTAAGGTGATGTCGTCCCAGACAACCTCAAGGGCCCCCGTGTAGCCACACGAATAAAGATGCGTTGCGCAGATTTTCTCGATAACGGGCGTTAAAATGCGTCTGTAATGCTCAAGCTCGGTCGTAAGCACGTCCGCCTGCTGCTGGGACATTCTCTCGGTTGTTGACCATGAAAGTCCGAGCATAAACGGCGGCAGAGACAGCTTGGCGACTATCTGCTCGAGTATCTGTCTGACGGGCACCTCGCTGTCGAGTATCTGATTGTCGGCGCCGATAACTTTTATTCCTACATCGCCCACGGCTATAAAGTCTCTGGCTTCTCCGCTGTTCATAGCCTCGCCCCACTGCTCGGCAATCTGCATGGCGCGTTCCTTGGCGTAAGCCTTGTTCGAAGGCTCGCCGCCCGGATTGTAGGTAACGGCAAAGCGCACGTTGCCTACCCTCTCCCAGTTAGCGCCCAGCGCATTGAAAATCTTGACCAGTATTTCGCTGACAAACGGTAAGCCTTTGAGTATTGAATTACCCGTGAGCATACCCGCGTCGGGGTTGAGCGTTGAATAGAGAAGCTTCTGCTGATTGCGTACGGGCACGTCCTCAAAACCGTCGTTACGGCAGATTTCGATAATTCTGAAATCATTGGGATTTCGCCTGAACGCGACGTCGTTTATCGGCGCGTTGTAGAGATAAGTTACACTGTCATCAGAGTCCGTC
>JAEEUJ010000156.1 GCA_016290515.1 Clostridiaceae bacterium | reverse complement strand
TAAGCAGGCGATGAACGGCCTTGACGGATACGGTATAGGAGATATAAATATAGAAGCATTACTTGGAGGCGGTTTTTATGGAAACAATTAACGGCTTGAAGCGTACACATTCTTGCGGCACGCTTACGGCTGCGGATATAGGTAAGACAGTTACCCTGTTCGGCTGGGTTCAGCGTCAGAGAGACTTAGGCTCGCTGATTTTCGTTGATTTAAGAGACAGAACGGGTATAGTTCAGCTTGCCTTCGACGAGAATACCGATAAGGCGATTTTCGACAAGGCGTTCGCCGTAAGAAGCGAATACGTACTTGCCGCCGTCGGCGTTGTACGCGAGAGAAGCTCGAAAAATTATGAGATTCCCACGGGCGAAATTGAAATTGAAGTTACCGAGCTTCGCGTACTTGCCAAGAGCGAGACGCCGCCGTTTGAGATTGCGGAGAATTCGAATACGGGCGAGCTGACAAGGCTTAAGTACCGTTACCTTGACCTTCGCCGTCCGGATTTGCAGAAGAATATCATATTCAGACATAAGGTTGCGAAGGTAACCCGCGACTATTTCGACGAGAACGGCTTTATCGAGATTGAAACACCGATGCTTATCCGTTCCACTCCCGAGGGCGCAAGGGATTTCCTCGTTCCGTCGAGAATACATAACGGCAGCTTCTACGCCCTGCCGCAGTCGCCCCAGCTTTACAAACAGCTTTCCATGGTGGCGGGCTTCGACCGCTATATGCAGATAGCGCGCTGTTTCAGAGACGAGGATTTAAGAGCTGACCGTCAGCCCGAATTCACACAGATTGACCTTGAGATGTCTTTCGTCGAGATGGAGGACGTGCTGGCAATCGGCGAAGGCTATATGAAGCGCGTATTCAAGGACGTAATGGGTATTGATATTCCCACTCCTCTTCCGAGATTAACATTTAAGGAAGCTATGGAGCGTTACGGTTCTGACAAGCCCGACACGCGCTACGGCATGGAGCTTATCGACTTGAGCGAAATAGTTAAGAATACCGAATTCGTAGTTTTCAAGGGCGCTCTTGAAAACGGCGGTTCCGTAAGAGCCATCAAGGCGGAGAACGCCGCTTCAATCCTTACGCGTAAGGAAATTGATAAGCTGACCGAAATGGCAAAGGGCAGCGGCGCGAAGGGCCTTGCCTTTATCAGAATGACCGACGAGGGTATGTCGTCATCCTTCGCCAAGTTTATGAGTGAGGACGAAATGAACGGCATCACCGAAAAGGCTGCGCTGAAAACCGGCGACGTGCTTCTCGTTATCGCCGATACGAACAACTCAAAGGTGCTTTCAATTCTCGGCGCTCTGCGTCAGGCGGTTGCAAAGAAGCTCGACCTTATTCCCGAGGGACAGTACAATCTGCTCTGGATTACGGAGTTCCCGTTCTTTGAGTATGACGAGGAGACGGGCGAATGGCTGGCTATGCACCATCCCTTCACCGCGCCTATGGACGACTGTCTTGATTATCTTGAAACCGACAAGGCAAAGGTCAGGGCAAAGTGTTACGACCTCGTATTAAACGGAATAGAGCTTTCATCGGGTTCGATACGAATTACCGACCCCGCGCTTCAGTCGAGGATTTTCGACCTGCTCGGTCTTTCGAAGGAAGAGGCTTACGAAAAGTTCGGCTATCTGCTTGACGCCTTCCGCTACGGCGCACCGCCTCACGGCGGAATGGGCATAGGCCTTGACAGACTGTGTATGCAGATGCTCGGCTGCGAGAGCCTTCGCGACGTAGTTGCCTACCCGAAGGTACAGAACGCTTCTGAGCCGATGACCGAATGTCCCGCACCCGTCGACAACGACCAGCTCGGCGACCTGGGAATTGCGGTTATAAGAACCGAGGAATAAAAGATATGCATAGTTAAGCCCCCTCTGTGAGGGGGCTGTCATTTTGTCAAACATAAAACGGACGATATTTGCAATCGTCCGTTTTTATTTTTTATCGTGAGCTTCATTTTCAATATGCCGTTTGAGAACAAGGTTTATATATTGAGAAAGCGAACGGTCGTCTTTTTCGGCAAGTTGTTTAAGTTTTTCAAGCACATCTCCGTCAATGGTAATACTGATTTTTTCCTTAAGCGGCTTCATTTCATCACCTCATTCTTATACTACCACAACAGATGACGAAATATTGACAAGTAGCATAAAGTAGGATATAATACTACCAATTTAGCGAAGGGGGTTTGATGAATTGTTTTTAGAGAATGATATATTAAGAGATAAAAGTAATGGTAAAATATACATTATATCTAATGGTAAAAAAAGATGGATAAAATCTGCTCAAGCCGCCTTGCAAAACCAAATTCATTTAGAGTATGCAGTTGATTGCGATAAAACAGATTTAGATATGATTCCTTCAGCGGCAACAATTGAAATGTATAAATCCGAATTGAGTTTATCCGAAACGCCCATTCAAGCAAGAGCTTTTTTGGGAAAAGAATTATATGGTAAAGGGGTGGAATGCGGACCCGGAAGTGTCGAAGCAAGTTTTCCTGTTCCGGTAAGGTGCAAAATAAAGTATTTAGACAGATTCTATTCAAACGAAGGATGCAATCAAGGATATGAAGGGGATTTTCCAGACATAGATTATATATCGACGATTAACGATATGAGTTGTATAGATGATGAATCGCTCGATTTTATAGTCAACTGTCATGTTATAGAGCATAGCCGTGATCCGATTGGTGCATTACAGCGGTTTTATACAAAGTTAAAAAAGGGCGGAATTCTAATAATGGCTGTGCCTGATAAAAGATATACTTTTGATTTACCAAGACAAATTACTTCTGTTAAACATTTAATTCTTGATTATGAGGATCCGTATAATTCCAGCAGAGATAGACAACATCTTGAAGAATGCAACAAAATATGGATTGGTGACACCTACAAAATGCGACAGGACATGTCTGAAGAAGAAATTTTTGGATGTTTAGAACAGAATACAATTGATGTTCATTGGCACACATTTACGCCTAAATCGTTTAAGAAGGCACTAAAAAAAACAAGAAGGATTGCAAAGTGGAAAAGTTGTAGGATAATCGATAGGGATACATTTGTGAACCCAGATGCGTTTATAGAGTTTTACGTCGTTTGTAAAAAATAAAAAGCTCCCTGTAATAGGGAGCTTTTTTATTATGATTTTTAAGCTCTTTCGAAATCGGATCTGATAAATATCTTCATACCGAGGGCTACGCACAGGAACATAATAGTTCCGCCGCAAAGAACGTCTGAGAAGAAGTGAGCGCCGCAGACTATTCTCGAAACGGCTACGATACCCGTAACGAGTACGGAAACGAGCACAAGGCAGGTTTTCCAGAACTTCGTGTTATACTTCGTCAGAAGCTTCGGCAGGCAGAGAAGCGCGTAAACCGTTGCCGCCGCGTTGGTATGGCCCGACGGGAACGAACGGTAAGCGTCGTGTCCGACCTTTGTTGCGCCGACAAAGCCGAAGTAGAGCGGATCGCCTTCCTCGGGCATTACCGACTTCTGGAACCACTTATGGAAGTTCGTGAACTCATAGTCCCCGAGATACCACATAGCTCTGTATCTCGGACGGCACATAACGTTCTTTATAACGATATTTATAAGAATGTTTGAAAGAATAACCGCAAAAATCGTTACAAACGCAAACTTAAGAAGAGCGCCCTGAGTTTTCGGGTCAAGCTTGTTGAAGAACCAGCAGAGATACTCGGCAAACGCCGCAAAGACGAAGCAGAAAACGATTTTGATATAGAGCTGATGGAAAACCGTCTGATCGCCAAAGTGCTTTGTGATATATCTTACGGTGTCAAATACTATATAAACCGATGCCGCAACGGAAGCGATATTGGCCGCGATACCGCCGACAATGCTCAGCGCCTTGTTCGGAGAACGTCTGATATTGGCATAGATGATTGCAAATGCCGCCGAAAGGAAAAGGTATGCAGGCCACGAACCGATACACGCGAACAGCGAGCCGAAGGGATCGGTGGTGTAATACTGACCGGCTTCAAGCTTAACGAGAGCCTTGCTTATCGGCAGGTCGTAAACGGTTGCCAGCGCGAGCAGGCCGCCGAATATTACGACAAAAAGGCAAATGCAGATTATCGAATTTCTTTTAGAAACTGATTTTTCCATTATATCCCTCTTTTCAGAATTGATATAAGAATTTTATCACATTTAATTAAATATTACAAGACGGATTTTACATTGACAAAGCACGGTGTTTTTGATAAAATACCTCTTGCAATTTGATATGCGCCTGTAGCTCAGCCGGATAGAGCGTCCGCCTCCTAAGCGGAAGGTCGGGGATTCGAATTCCTTCAGGCGCGCCATAATACGGATACCCTCACCGAGAGTATCCGTTTTATCATTTTTGCCTAATGGATATAAGAACCCGTAGCTTTCGCTACGGAACCTTGTTACTCACGTTGTTCGTAATAATAAACCCCTCCTAAGGGTTAGTTGTGGGTTCGATTCCCGCAGGGGGTGCCAAAAAATAACGGACTGTGTAAAACAGTCCGTTTATCTTTTATTC
>JAEEUJ010000016.1 GCA_016290515.1 Clostridiaceae bacterium | reverse complement strand
TCGGCCTGAAGCTGACCGTTGAGCGTGTCAACGATAACCATATCGACAAGTCCCTGACCTGTCTTTTCCATAGAGTGGCTGTTCGCCCATTCCTTATAAACATCGAGCAGCTCGGGATTGTATTCAATACCCGCGTTCTCAAGTCCCTGATAGAACGTAATTGCGTTGTCCGAAGCTACCGAGCCCGAACCGCCTCCGCCCAGAGCGAAGTTAATCGAGCCCATGCCGAAAACGTTTACCTTTTTATCGGCAAGCGGAAGCGAGCCCCTCTCGTTTTTGAGAAGCACTATTCCCTCCGCCTCAATCTGCTTGGCAATTGCCGTCGCGTTTTCGATAGTCGTGTTGTTGAAGCTGCCCGACGAAGCGATTACCGCAACGGTACAGGCAAGCGCGAGACAGACTGCGAGCATTATACTCAGAGCCTTTTTGTAATTATTCAAGGTTGCGTTCATTCGAAAATCCCCTTTTTAACATTCTAAATAGATTTTAACACATTTTTAAATATTATAAATACCAAAATAACACTCAGGGAAAGTTTTGTATGAATGAATAAATATTCACTCAACACTATGTTTATTATAACAAGAGAATGTAACGCTTCCGCAACCTAAATAATCAGTATTTTCAAAGTTGTTCAATTTTAACGCCTTTATAGTAATGAAGCAGTATTTCCTTATAGCTGCTGCCCGTCTGAGCCATATAATTTGCGCCGTACTGGCTCATTCCGACAAGGTGCCCGTAACCCTGAGTAACAAAGGTAAACGAGCCGTCGGAATAATCACAGGTGAAGCTCGGACTGCGAAGTCCGAGAAGCTTTCGTGCGGCGTTGCCCGACAGGGTTTTACCGCCGATATTCAGCGACTTTACGGCGCCCGTTTTGTTGTCGCTCAGAATCATTTCGGAAAACCACGACGAAGGGTCGTCACCGAGCTTTATTTCGCTGTCTGCAGAGAGCGCTTGCCGTACCTGTTCGGCGCTCATAACCACCGTGGCAGAGCAATCGGGAGACAGCTTGTCGGCAGTCGAATTCACGCTTTTCAGATACGGTACGTCGCCCGACCATATTGCAGCGGCGTCCTCGGTTCTGCCCGTCGATACGGCGCAATACGCGGCAACTATCGGCTCGCCGTTGAAAGTTATAACCTCGCCCTTAACCGCATCTACCGCTGCTTCAAGCTTTTTGCGGTATTCGCCGTATTTATCGCCGTATTTTTCCCGTTGCGTCGCCTCGTCAAAATACCCCTGATGCTTCGACGGGCTGTCCGAAATATCGGCGCCGTCAAGCGAAGCGTCGGGCGTTTTCTTCAGCCTTACGAGATTGGTATAAGCCGCGACAGCCTGAGCCTTGAGCGCTTCGGTTTCGTAGGTAGGCGGCATTTCGCACGCCACGCAGCCGATAAGGTATTCACGCAACTCAACCTCATTTATTTCACCGCTGACGGACGCCATAACCTTAACGGTTTCGGGCGCTTCGATGTTGCTTTCGCTTACCGTTTCAACGCCTTCTTCGGAGACGTCCTCCTGCAGGCTGACGGCGATTTTACGGCGCACGTTTTCAAACGAAAAATCGCCTAAATCAAGCGCGGCAAGCGGACAGACGAGCATACTGACAAAAAGTATCAGACTGATTGCAAAAAACTTTTTCATTTTTTCACCTCATTATTTATTAAAATCGCGTGTATTTCGTTGACTTTACGGAGCATTTGTTATACAATATATAATCAATATTGTAATGTGGGGTTTTATTGTTTGCGGAAAAACCACGTCAGGAGGAAACACTTTGTCCGAATTTATTTCTTCAATTCCCAAAAATGATATTACAGATTTATGCAACGAGCTGTTAAAAAATAACCATATTCAGCCCGAGGATTACACACGCTTCCACGTAAAGCGCGGCCTTCGTAACGACGACGGCACAGGCGTTATGGCGGGACTTACCCGCGTGTGCTCGGTTGAGGGTTACTACATAGACGACGGTGAGCGCGTTCCCAAGCAGGGACGTCTCGCCTACCGCGGAATAAATATGAGCGATATAGTCGAGGGCTGCAAGGCGGAAAACCGCTTCGGCTTTGAGGAGGTTGCTTGGCTGCTTCTGTTCGGCGACCTGCCGACAAACGGTCAGCTCAAAGCGTTTCGTAAGGTTTTAGCCGAGGCGCGCGAGCTTCCCGACGAGTTTATCGAGGACCTTATCATGAAGGCTCCGTCGAGAAACATCATGAACAAGGTTGCGGGCGCAGTGCTCGGGCTTTACACCTTTGACGAGCATCCCGACGACACTTCGATAGAAAACGTGCTTCGTCAGTCAATTCAGCTCATAGCGCAGATACCGACAATTATGTCCTACGCTTATCAGGTCAAGAGACGTGCTTTTGACCACAAGAGTATGTACATTCATCAGAACAATCCCGAGAATTCCATGGCAGAGTCAATACTGCGCTCAATCCGTTCGGACAAGAAATTCACCGACGAGGAAGCAAAGATACTCGACACGAGCATGATGATTCACGCCGACCACGGCGGCGGTAACAACTCGACCTTCGCGGCGCGCTGCGTTACCTCGACGGGCACGGACACCTATTCCGCTATTGCCGCAGGCATAGGCGCTCTCAAGGGTCCGAAGCACGGCGGCGCAAACATCAAGGTTTATGAAATGCTCCAGAACATCAAGGAAAACGTCAAGAATCCCACCGACGACGGTCAGCTTGCGGACTATCTTGTAAAGATAATCAATAAGCAGGCAAATGACGGCTCGGGACTTATCTACGGAATGGGACACGCGGTTTACACGCTGTCCGACCCGAGAGCAGTGATTCTTAAAAAGGACGCCGAGAAGTACTCCGCGAAGTACGGCTATGAGGAGGATTTCAGAATTCTCGACGGTATTGAGAGACTGACCCCCGAGCTTCTTCTCACCCACAAAGGCATCAAGAAAAAGGTCTGCGCGAACGTCGATTTGTACTCGGGACTTATTTACTCGATACTCAACATTCCGCAGGAGCTTTTCACACCGCTGTTCATGTCGGCGAGAATTGCCGGCTGGTCGGCGCACAGAATTGAAGAAATCTGCTCCGGCGGTAAAATTATGAGACCCGCTTACAAGAACGTCGCTCTTCCCAGACGCTTCGTTCCGATAGGCGAAAGAATTGACAATCACATCGTTTCAAGCGAATACATTCCCTCCGAGGAAAGATAGAAAGAGGCAAACTTATGAAAAACAGAAAGAACATTTCATTTAGGCTAATTCTTACCCTGTTCGGCATCTTCACGGCGCTGATGACAGGCACAAGAATATATCAGCTCTTCAGACTGACCGAGGAGGACGCCAGCGGATTCTTCACACGTATTAATCCGAGCGTTTACGCGCTTTATATCGGCGCCGCCGTATTCGCAATCATACTTCTCGGACTTGTTATTTTCACAAATAAGGTTCCCGCTTCAAAGCCCTTAAGAGGCTCCAGCAAGCCGTTGGCTGTCGGCGCGCTGCTGCTGGCAATCGGCATAGGCTACGACGTTGCCGTATCGATTTCTCAGGTTATCGTTGCCGTCAACAACTTCGTTGACAGAAGCGGTCTTGTAAGCTATCTGTTCACCAATGGCTATATTGCCATGGCGTTTGAGGCGCTTTTCGGCCTTGGCGCATGCATATATTTCCTTGTTTATTTCCTTTCCTATTCTCAGGGAAAGGCTACCTTCTGCGAATACAATCTGTTGGCCATACTCCCGCTTTTCTGGACCATGGCAAGACTTGTCCGCAGATTCCTGACGAAAATAAGCTTCACGGTTGTTGCGGACCTGTTGCTTGAGCTCATAATGCTCGCGTTTATGATGATGTTCTTCATCTCCTTCGCGAGAATTTCCTCACAGGTATGCCAGAAGTACGAAATGCGCAAGGCTATGAGCTACGGCCTTGTCGCGGCAATGTTCGCCGCCGTTATTTCGGTTTCAAGACTGATAGTTACAGTCGGCGGCAAGTCGGCTCTCCTGCCTGCAGGCTTCCCGTTGGTACCTGCCGACCTCGCGTTTGCGGTGTTCGCAGTAATCTACGTTTATACTCACTCAAAGTCGGGCAGAGACGCCTCTGAGGACGATATACTCAGCGACGACGAAACAGTTGAGCCCGAAGAAGAGCTTGACGACGACTTTCTTAACGATTTTTAAGGGATAAGGATTTTTCTTAGCTATGTTTCTGCAGAATGTTTTGGCGGCAGGCCAGCAGGTATTGATACTCTATCTGATAGTCGCAGTGGGCTTTATCTGCGACAAGACGGGTATTTATACCGAAAAGGCGGCGCGTCTGACGAACAATCTGCTGTTTCACATCGTCACTCCCGCTATAATCATTCAGTCGTTCACCAACGTTGAATTCACGCCCGAAAACTTCAGAAATCTGATGATGTCGTTTCTCGGCGGAACGGTACTGCATCTGGCGGGAATACTTCTGTCGCTGCCGCTTTTCAACAAAAAGCCCCTCGACCAGAAGTCTGTATATAAATTCGCGATAGTTCAGGGCAACGTGGGCTATATGGTTCTGCCGCTCGCCGCTGCGATACTCGGCGAGGAGGGCGTATTCTTCTGCTCGGGCGTGCTCATCCCCTTCAACATCTGTCAGTTCACCTACGGTATGTACCTTATGAAGGGTAAGGGCAGCTTTCAGGCAAAGTCGCTCGTTATCAATCCGGGCGTAATTTCGGTTATTATCGGTATGCCGCTGTTTCTGCTGAGCGTAAAGCTTCCGCACATTATCGAAGCGCCCGTCGGCTATATCGCGAGCCTTAACACTCCGCTTGCAATGCTTATGTTCGGCACCTATCTTTCCAAGACCGAGCTTAAGAAAACCTTTTTCAGAAAAGAAGCATACGCGGTTGCCGTTGCCAAGCTTTTCTGCGTACCGCTCATCTCGATAGCGGTATATAAGCTCGTCGGAATGACGGGCACTCTGCTGACCGCGCTGACAATTTCGGCTTCGGCTCCGTCGGCAAACAGTACGGTAATGTTCTCGACCAAGTATAACCGCGACAACGCCGCCGCTTCACAGACGGTTGCGGTGGTAAGTTTTCTGTCGGTTATCACGATGCCGATTATGATTGCGCTTTCGCAGGCTATAGGATAATTATGAGAATAGATGATTTTTATCTAAGTGAAAATGAACGCGCGGCGCTCCTCTCCTATTCGCAGAAGGATACTTTTCCGCAAACTCTGCTCATAGAGGGCGGCAATATGGATGAGCGCACGGATTTCGCGCGCTTTATTGCGAATATGATAGTCTGTCAGTCGGAGTCGGGAAAACCCTGCGGCAAGTGCGGCGCGTGCATAAAGTGCGAAGCGCGTTCCCACCCCGACATCAAGGAATACGGCGAGGAAAAGGAAAGATACACCTTCAAGGTTGAACTCAGCCGTGAAATAAGAAGCGACGCCTTCGTAATCCCGAACGATTCGGACAAGAAGGTTTACATAATCAAAGAGGCGCAGAATATGAACGACTCGTCCGAGAACGCGCTGCTGAAAATACTCGAGGAACCGCCGTACTTTGATTATTTCATACTCACCTGCTCGTCGAGAAGCGCTATGCTCGATACGGTGCTTTCACGTGCGGTTGTTCTGAGCCTCGGCTTTTCCGAGGAGAATTACGACGGTGAAGTGCTCGGACTGTGCGAGGGTATAATCAACGCGCTGTGCGCCGGCAACGAGCTTATAATGCTCGAGAAGCTTGCGCCGCTCGCTGATGACAAGGATGCTTTTCTGCCCGTAGTCGGATGTCTCAAGCGAAGCTTTCTTGAAGCGCTTAAATTCAAAAACGGCGCCGCTTATCAGAAAACGTATGAGAACAGTGTGAAAACGCTTTCAAACAAATACTCGGTAAACAGACTTTATTCACTCATAACTGCCGCGGGTGAGCTTGAAGCGAACTTCCGACAGAACGCTAACTACAATCTGCTCGTAACCTATATGAGCGCGCGGCTTACAGACGCCGTAAAGTAAGGAGAAAATATGGCTGAAATAGTTGGAATCAGATTCAAGGAAGTCGGTAAGATTTATTATTTCGATCCCGACGGCAAGAAATTCAATAAGGAAGATCAGGCTATCGTCGAAACCGCCCGCGGTATCGAGTGCGGTACGGTTGCGATGGCAAACCGTGAAATTCCCGACGACGAGATAGTCAATCCCCTCAAGCCCGTTATAAGAAAGGCTACCGAGGACGACCTTAAAACCGTCGAGGAAAACAGAGAGAAGGAAAAGAAGGCCTTCGATATCTGTGAAAAGAAAATTGCAAATCACGGGCTTGAAATGAAGCTCGTTGACGTTGAATATACCTTTGACAACAGCAAGATACTGTTCTACTTCACCGCCGACGGCAGAGTTGACTTCAGAGAGCTTGTCAAGGACCTTGCGGGCGCATTCAGGGCGCGTATCGAGCTTCGCCAGATAGGCGTACGCGACGAGGCGAAGATGCTCGGCTGCTTCGGCGTATGCGGCCGTCCCTGCTGCTGCAAGAGCTTTTTAGGCGAATTCCAGCCCGTTTCAATCAAGATGGCTAAGGAACAGGGCATGAGCCTTAATCCCGTCAAGATAAGCGGTACCTGCGGCAGACTTATGTGCTGTCTTAAATACGAGCAGGACACCTATGAGCATCTGCTGCGCCACACGCCGAAGGTCGGCGCCATAGTCGAAACCCATGAGGGCAGAGGCACGGTTATCGACAACAATCTTATTACGGGTATGCTCACGATCCGCCTTGACCGCCGTCCCGATGCCGCTCCCGTGATTATCGAGCGCCATCAGGTCAAGCTTATCAAGGACGCGCAGATTAAGCTTGAAAAGGCTGAAATCGAAGCACTCAAGGGCATCGAATAAAAATTTTATAAAAAGTACTTGATATTTTCAAAATATGTGTTACAATCTGCTTGAAGGTTAAGCCTTTATTGAATAACAAAAGGAGGATTTATACTATGGCATTTGTTATCAGCGATGATTGCATTATGTGCGGCGCTTGCGCAGAAGAGTGCCCCGTATCGGCAATTTCAGAGGGCGATGCTAAGTACGCTATCGATCCCGATGCTTGCATCGAGTGCGGTGCTTGTGCAGATACCTGCCCCGTAGGAGCTCCCTCACAGGAATAATTAAATTATATGATAAGACCGACTCATCCGAGTCGGTCTTTTTCTTTTTTATATTCACCCCTGCAAACTCAAATCTATCGCACGGGAAAAAATATTTTCTGAAAAATACTTGACGGTCAAGTGAACTTGTGATATAATCAAGTAAACTTGTAAAAGGGAGCGACGCAAAATGAACGAAGCTACAGTACCGGGAACGGTGATACCCTATTCGAAGGGAAACGGGATGTTCTCGGTGTTTATACCGATGATCAAGGCCACGGGCGGCCTGAGCTTAAGCCAGGTCTGCGCGATAACGGGACTTGAAGCGTCGGCAATACAGAACTGGGTTAAGCGCGGCTTTGTCGCCCACCCCGTGAACAAGAAATACTTTGAACGTCAGCTTGCGAGGATACTTTTAATAAGTGCCCTGCGCAGTTCGATGAAGATAGAAAGCATCGGCGAACTGATGCATATTGTCAACGGCTCTGCCGACGACGAGAGCGACGACATAATCTCCGAGGAACAGCTCTATGACTTCCTGTGCGAAACGGTGAGCGGGCTCGACCCGGAAAGCGTCACAAAGGTCTCGGTTGACAAGGTTGTTGACAAGGTTACGTCAAGATACAGCCCGAAAAGCGCGGAAAACCTTGAACGTCTCAAAAGCGCGCTGAGCGTAATGGCGTATGCGTATATGTCGGGTGTGTTGAAGCAACGTGCCGAGTCACAGTTCAACGAAATGAGAAAGAGAAAGGATGAAACAAAATGATCAGAAAGAACAATAATACCATTGATATTGACGTAGAGGGCGTAAAGACCGCCTTTTCGGGCGGCAAGGCGAAGAAATTCGTCACTACCCTTGTAATCGCCTTTATCGCCTTTATATTAATCGTAAACTGCTTCACGATAGTTGAGGCGGGACACACGGGAGTAGTTGTTACTCTCGGCAAGGTCAAGGAAGTTGTGCTTCAGGAGGGCATCCACGTCAAGGCTCCCTTCGTTCAGCAGGTCGTTAAAATCGACAACCGTATCGTAAAGCTCGAGGTTGAGACCGAGGCGTTCTCGAAGGACCTTCAAACCGTTGAAACGGTGCTCGCGATAAACTACAGGGTTGACACCTCGAAGTCATACTCGATTTACAAGAATATCGGCGCTAACTACGAAGCCGTACTTGTAACCCCTGCGGTAAACGAAGTGCTTAAGGCGATCACCGCCAAGTACACCGCCGAGGAGAGCGTAACCAACCGTGTGCTTATCTCCGACGGACTTGTAAAGGGACTTAACGACAAGCTCAATGACATCGGACTGTATGTAACTGACGTTAATATAATCAACTTTGAGTTCTCGGAAGCCTTCATCACCGCTATCGAAGAGAAGCAGGTTGCACAGCAGAAGCTCTTAAAGAGTGAAACCGAGAAGCAGACCGCTATCATCAACGCCGAGGCACAGGCTGAAACCGTCCGCATCAAGGCGGAAGCCGAGGCGGCTGCCAACAAGACCATCAGTGAGTCGCTGACGCCCAATATCATTGAATACAACAAGATTCAGAAATGGGACGGCGTACTGCCCAAGGTTACCGGCAACGGCGGAACACTTGTAAATTTTGATACAGCTACGTCAAATGAATAAGGATGGTGCAATATGTTCGAATACAAGACAGAGTTATTGCAGACGGGACTTAAGCTGTGGTTCCGCGACAATGCAAACGAGGAAGACCTCGCACAGCTTGACGCATTGATTATGCAGAAGGAAGCCGAAGGCTGGGAATTCGTAACCTACTCCTTTATGGCAAATTCCTTCGCTTCACGCAGCTTCTTTGCGGTAACGTTCAGAAGAGCAAAGTAACAAAAAGTAAGGGCGGTCGGAAACGGCCGCCCTGAATTAAAGAAAGGGGTTGAGGGGATGAAGAAGGCAAGGTACATTGTTTGGTTTATTGTAACCGTGCTTCTTATGAATATTTCTGTCTTTTCAGGTGTATTAGGATTTACTTCAACTGATTTCAACGGATTTGCAGTTGATTCAAACAATCGTTTATATGTCGGCAGAGACGAAATAGAAGTATACGAAAACGGCGAATTATTGAAAACAATTAATCCCAAAACAAGCAGAGCATATGTTTTCACAATACAAGACGACGATACAATACTGTTGTCAACCGCTAGCAAGGTCTTTATTATGGACTTGGACGGCAACGTAATAAACCAATATGAAGATACCTATACTAAAATCTTTAATGGTTTAACAAGAGAAAAGAATTTGTTTACCGCGAAAGACGGAACGCAATACAGCGTAAAGCACAGGTTAACTTGGTTGGAGATAGTTAAAGACAATGATGTTCGGGTTTACAGATTACCTATGTTGGATTTTGCGACAAGAATAACCACCGCCGTTGCGTGTATCAGCCTGTGGATTCTTGTTCCTACGCTCATTGTAAAAATGTGGAAATACAAGCCGATGATTGAAAACTGGAAATACAATTAAATTAAAGCAACGGGCGATTCGTGAATCGCCCCTACGAAAAGTTGAAAGTTACAGTGAAAAGTGTTACAATATTTTTGATTTATATTATAAGGGGGTAAGAAAATGACGGTTAAAGACAAAATCATTGATTTAAGAATAAGAAGCGGATTAACTCAGGAGCAGTTTGCCGAGAAGGCAAATATTGACCTTGAGCAGTTAAAAGCTGTTGAAAACGGTGAAAGACTGCCCGACGAGGATATGAGAGTAGCAATCTCTCAGGCGTTTGAGCTTTCGGCTTACGAGTTGACCCCCGATATTGACGAGCAGGATGAATACGACAGGCAGAGCGAAGCCGAGAACACAATAGACACTCAGCTCCCCTACAACCCGTTTTTTCGGGAAGGGAGCGAAGGAAATATGGGAGCAGCTTCGCAACCTGTGGCGGCGAATTATAAATCCGTATTGAGGACAAACGGAATACTGATGTATGTTATTCCGGCGATTATCGGCTCAACAGCAATAACTGTATTGGCGTTTTTTGTCGGTTTTTTCTTCTCAAATAAACTATCATTATCAACAAACGCCGGAATCGCCGGCTCGATTCTTTCATTATTAAGTACAGCATTAAGTTTTATTTTTGTCAGAATTTTTTATTACAAAGCTTTTTCAAAACTCGGAATAATCGACGAGTTAAAAGATAAATTTTGGTTGTTTTTGACCTCTCAATTATCAATAAGCGGATTGGTAGCTTATTCGTTCAGCAAGTTGTTTGATAAATTCTTTTGGGCAGAAAGAATAAACCTTCCCGTAACTCTTACCGAAGTCTTAAGTGGCTTTATTTCATCAGCAAGCACAGTTTTAAGTGCCGTGCTCGCAATAATAATTACGATTAGTTTGCTATATCTGTTCTATAGCTTTGTTAACAAAACGGCAACGGTTAATGTCTCTAAATACCGCATTTCATATATTTGTGTTATATGCTTTACTGTCGCTGTACTGATATTGACATCTCTTTTAGGAAACCACACAAGGCTGTTAACAATAATAATGCTTATATTGGAAGCATTGATGACAGTATTACTCATATATCTTATGAATAACAGCGAAAAGTTCAACAGCAAAACGCTTACTGTGATTGTACCCATTGTTTTCTTTGCAATTAACTGTGTTTACGGTGCGGTATATCCTCTAACCGCTTTACCTGCATAATAACCCAAACAAAAACGGCACGGAGAAATCCGTGCCGTTATCATTTGTATATCTTATTTGCCTAAAATGTGTCGCGCTACGTAAACTCCGCTTGCCGATGCGTGAGAGAGCGAATGCGTTACGCCCGAGCCGTCGCCGATTACGTAAAGTCCCTTATGCTTGGTCTGTAAATCGCTGTCGATTTCGACCTCCATATTATAGAACTTGACCTCGACGCCGTAGAGCAGCGTATCGTCGTTCGCCGTGCCGGGCGCTATCTTATCGAGCGCATAAATCATCTCGATAATGCCGTCGAGTATTCTCTTGGGAATAACGAGGCTCAGATCGCCGGGCGTTGCCGCAAGCGTGGGAACGACGTAGCTCTCGGCAATTCTCTGCTCGTTTGAGCGTCTGCCGCGCGTAAGGTCGCCGAAGCGCTGAACTATAACTCCGCCGCCGAGCATATTCGAAAGTCTCGCTATGCTCTCGCCGTAGCCGTTGGAATCCTTGAAGGGCTCGGAAAAATGCTTTGAAACGAGCAGGGCGAAATTCGTATTGTTCGTGTGCATTTTCGGGTCCTCGTAGCTGTGGCCGTTTACGGTGACGATACCGTTTGTGTTCTCGTTTACGACCGCGCCGTGCGGATTCATACAGAACGTACGGACAAGGTCCTCAAACTGCTTGGTGCGGTAAACAATCTTGCTTTCATACAATTCGTCTGTAAGGTGCGAGAAAACCTCGGCGGGAAGCTCGACGCGTACGCCGATGTCAACGCGGTTGGACATAGTGGGTATATCCAGCTCACCGCAGACCTTCTCCATCCACTTCGAACCGCTTCGTCCGACGGAGATAATGCACTTTTCGCAGGTGTATGCTTCGTCCCCTGCCTCAACCTCAAAGCCGCCGTCGATTTTTCTGACGGAGGTTATTTCGGTGCGGAAGCGGAATTCAACCTTATCCTTCAACTCATTATAGATATTTTCAAGCACGACGTAGTTTATGTCCGTGCCGAGATGTCTTACCTGAGCGTCGAGAAGGTGAAGGTCGTTTTCAAAGCACTTTTTCTTGATAGCCGTGTTTGCGGTCGAGTAAAGCTTGGTCCCCTCGCCTCCGTATTTAAGGTTAATCGAGTCGACGTATTTCATAAGGTCGATTGCCTCGGTCTTGCCGATGTGCTCGTAAAGCGTGCCGCCGAACTGATTGGTGATATTGTACTTACCGTCCGAGAACGCGCCCGCGCCGCCGAAACCGCTCATAATAGCGCAGGTCGGGCACTTGATGCAGGACTTTACCTTCTTGCCGTCGATGGGACACTTTCTCTTATCGAGCGAGTTACCCTTTTCAAAAACCGCGATTTTAAGATTCTTATTGCCGTTGACAAGCTCATAAGCCGAGAATATACCGCCGGGGCCTGCGCCGATAATAATCACGTCGTAATTCATAACATACCTCTTAACACAAAAAAATAGCTGCCCGTAATAAGCAGCTCTGAATTCTTATTACAATCTATTGTAGCACAGGTTTGTCTGTTTTTCAATAGGGAAAATAATTAAAAGAGACAAGACTAAACGCCTTATCTCTTTTAATGGTGGAGACGGACGGGATCGAACCGTTGACCTTCTGACTGCCAGTCAGACGCTCTCCCAGCTGAGCTACGCCCCCGTGCAGATAAGATATTACCATAAAACATTTCGTTTTTCAAGTATTATTTTCAATTTGTTAATTTGACAACAACTATACTATTTGATAAAATTTATAGGATAGTGAAACATTTCAGAAGAAGGTGGGCTTATGAAGATAATCGACATTTCACGCGATCTGCTGACGGCGCCCGTTTACGAGGGCGATCCCGTACCCGAGCACGAGTGGATTAAAACCATCGGCGACGACAGCCAGTACTCGCTGAGCGCAATATGCGCGTGTCTGCACAACGGCACTCACATTGACGCTCCGTCGCATTTTCTTATTGACGGCGAAAGCATTGAAGAGTACAACCTCGAAAAGTTCATAGGTCCCTGCAAGGTACTTGAGGTCTCCGAGGGTATAATTACCGGCCAGACGGTTGAGGATTATTTCCCGCGCGACTGTAAGCGCGTGCTTATCAAATCTCACGGCAGAGCCTTCATTCACGAAACAGCCGCCGAGGTTATGGCGCTGTACGGCTATGATCTTATCGGTACGGACTCGACGACGGTTGAGATGCCCGGCTCGGACGGCGCGGCGCACCGCGCCCTGCTTCGTTCAAATATTGCCGTGCTTGAAGGGCTCAACCTCGACGAAACGGCAAAGGGAGACTATTTCCTAATCGCGCCACCTGTCAGGATTGACGGCGCGGAGGCATCGTTCACGCGCGCTCTGCTCGTGGCAGACTATATTTTCTGGAGTAATGCGGTAAAATGAAAAAAGTTATAATAATCGGCGCGGGCCCCGCAGGACTTACGGCGGGTTACGAATTGCTGAAAAAATCAACTGAATACGAAGTAACGGTTTTTGAAGCGAGTGACTGTATAGGCGGTATCTCAAAAACGGTGAACTATAACGGCAACCGTATGGATATGGGCGGTCATCGCTTTTTCTCAAAGGTTCCCGAGGTTAACGAGTGGTGGGAAAAGATGATGCCGACTCAGGGCGCGCTGCCCTTTGACGACAGACTGCTCGGCAGAACCTCCGCAACCGCAGAGGGCGGTCCCGACCCCGAAGCGGACGACAGAGTAATGCTAAGGAGAAACAGACTGTCGCGGATTTTCTTTAACAGAAAGTTCTTTGACTACCCTGTTTCTCTTAAGCTTGATACCGTAAAGAATATGGGCCTTGGCACAACGATAGTTGTCGGGTTCAGTTATCTTAAAAGCGTATTCTTCAAACGTGAGGAAAAGTCGCTTGAGGATTTCTATATCAACCGCTTCGGAAAGAAGCTTTATTCGATGTTTTTCGAGAACTATACCGAGAACCTGTGGGGCAGGCATCCGAGTGAGATTTCGCCCGAATGGGGTGCTCAGCGCGTAAAAGGGCTATCAATAACAGCCGTGCTCAAGGACATTCTCTCGAAGGCGTTAGGCAGGAAGAACAGAACCGTTGAAACCTCGCTTATCGAGGAATTCTCGTACCCGAAGCTCGGTCCCGGTCAGCTCTGGGAGCTGACGGCTGACGAAATCGAAAAGCTGGGCGGCAGAATTGTAAAGAATGCTCCGGTTAAGCGTATTATCCGCAACGGTGAAAACAGCGTCACCGCAGTTGAGTTCGTTAAGGACGGCAAAAAGCATTACGAGAAGTGCGACGTACTTATTTCTTCGATGCCGTTGAAGGACCTGATTGCGGGAATGGATGGCGTGCCCGAAAGCATAAGAGAAATTGCAGCAGGTCTCCCCTACCGCGACTATATGACCGTCGGCGTACTCGTCCCGAAGCTGAAGCTTAAAAACGAAACTAGAATTAAAACCATCGGAAACATCGTGCCCGACAACTGGGTTTATGTTCACGACAGAAGCGTAAAAATGGGACGCTTCCAGATTTATAACAACTGGTCTCCGTATATGGTAAAGGATATCAAAAGCAGCGTGTGGCTCGGGCTCGAGTATTTCTGTAACGAGGGAGACTCAATGTGGAATATGAGCGACGCCGAATTCACCGCATTCGCTGTCGGCGAGATGGTTAAAACAGGTCTTATTGACAGCGCCGACGAGGTTATTGACACACACGTCGAGCGCGTTAAGAAGGCGTACCCCGCATATTTTGACACCTACGCACGAATTGACGAGCTTAAGGACTGGCTTGACACAATTCCTAACCTTTACTGCGTCGGCAGAAACGGGCAGCACCGCTACAACAACATGGACCACAGTATGTGCACCTCGTTCGAAGCGGTTAAGAACATTACACAGGGCAAGACGGATAAGACGAATATCTGGAATGTTAACACCGAAAAGGAATATCACGAGGAAAAGAGCTGATAAAATGGCTGACAAGGTTTCGCAGTGCGAGAGCTGCGCGTATTACTACTATGACGACGAATACGACTGCTACTGCTGCGAGGTGAATCTCGACGAGGACGAGATGGCGAGATTCCTGAGCTATCAGGACTACGAATGTCCCTACTACAACCCATACGATGAATACAAAATAGTTCAGAAGCAAAACTGAAGGAGAGATAAATATGGAAACCTATATGGAGCATGTTCACGAAATTATCAACGGCCAGACCACGTTCGGCGCTTTACTGTTTTATATCATCTCGGTAATCGCGCTCTGGAAGGTATTTAACAAGGCGGGCGAAAGCGGAATCTGGGCTTTTATCCCGATTGTCAACCTTTACAAAATGTGCAAAATCGCCGACGGCAACGGCTGGAAGTTCCT
The DNA here is from genome assembly GCA_016290515.1 of Clostridiaceae bacterium. Classification (GTDB taxonomy): domain Bacteria; phylum Bacillota; class Clostridia; order Oscillospirales; family Acutalibacteraceae; genus Fimenecus. The sequence continues at coordinate 6,081 of JAEEUJ010000016.1, read as the reverse complement.
GCTGTTCATAATCCCGATTGTCAACGTCGTTTATGCATTTCTGCTCAATATCAGAATGGCAAAAGCCTTCGGCAAGAGCGCACTGTTCGGAATCGGACTGGTATTTCTGAATATCATTTTCACCTATATCCTCGGTTTCGGCTCGGCAAAATATATCGGGCCGAGAGGACGGCAAAGATAATAAAAAGTTCCCGATAAGCTGAACGCTTATCGGGAATTATTGTTTTATTCTGATTACGCCTTGCCTGCGCAGCCGAGAACGGTTTCAATCTTGTGTGAAACAACCTCTTCGATTGCGTTTCTCGCGGGAGTGAGATACTTTCTCGGGTCAAAGTCGCCGGGATTCTCTGCAAAGTGCTTTCTGATAGCCGCGGTCATGGCGATACGGATATCGGAGTCAACGTTAATCTTGCAGACTGCCATTGACGAAGCCTTGCGAAGCATTTCCTCGGGGATACCGATTGCGTCGGGCATCTGTCCGCCGTACTGGTTGATCATCTTGATATGCTCCTGATTAACAGAGCTTGCGCCGTGAAGAACTATCGGGAAGCCGGGAAGCTTCTTCTCAACCTCTTCGAGAATGTCGAAGCGAAGCTGCGGCTTCTGGCCGGGCTTGAACTTGTATGCGCCGTGGCTGGTGCCGATTGCGATAGCGAGCGAGTCAACGCCCGTTCTCGTAACGAAATCAAATACCTGCTCGGGCTTTGTATAGCTCTCGTTACCGGCTTCTACAACTACGTCGTCCTCAACGCCGGCAAGTGTGCCGAGCTCGCCCTCAACAACTACGCCGTGAGCGTGAGCGTACTCAACTACCATCTTGGTCAGTGCAACGTTCTCCTCATAGGGAAGCGATGAGCCGTCGATCATAACTGATGTGAAGCCGCCGTCGATGCAGGCCTTGCATGTCTCGAAATCGGGGCCGTGGTCGAGATGGAGGGCAATCGGAAGTCCCGTCTCCTCAGCGGCAGCCTTGACCATAGCGAGAAGATAGCCGTGAGCGGCGTACTTTCTCGCGCCCGAGGATACCTGAAGAATAACGGGTGCGTCGAGCTTCTTGGCAGCTCTGGTGATGCCCTGAATAATCTCCATATTGTTTACGTTGAACGCGCCTATAGCATAGCCGCCCTCATACGCTTTTTTGAACATTTCGGTTGTTGTTACCAATGGCATAATTAACACTCCTTGAGTTTTTTCATTATTTATACAACGCTGACATTATACACAAAATATAGTGTAATGTCAAATGATAAATACAAAATTAAGAATTAATCAGCGCTTCAAGCTCAGTTCTTATCACAGGTGTCCACCAATCCCTGTAGCCGAGCCTTGTCGGATGAATGGAATCGTTCATATATAATGCCCTCTGTTCCCCGCTCACAGAATTAAGCTGCCCGTTATTCCACAGGTCAATGACATCTATATCCCACTTTTCGGCTATTTCACCAAGGAGCTCAACCATTTCACCGTAAGCTTCGCTGTCATACCGTGTTCCCGTATAAAACGCAACGGGACAGTTCCACGTTTCCTTTGCGTATGCGATAATATATTCGATCGCGCCGGCTACGGTGTGAGTGTCGAAGGTGTCGACATCAAAGCCGTCTGCAATCCTGCCGAGCGGTTTTTCCTGCGTCGCGTCATTGGTAGAAAGCTGGCAGACGAATGCGTCCGCCTTAATGCTCCTGTCGAGCGTTTTCATTCTCGAAATATAACTGTCCGGTTTGTCGTCAACGAGCGTCGTGCCGTTTTTCGCTTCCTTGACGGCAATAAGTCCGTCCTGAGCGACGAGATAGTCAACAAAGGACTCGCCCTTTGAAGCAAAGCCGTAAGTCACGGAGCTGCCGAGGAAAATTACGGTTCTGCCGCCGAGAGCGCTGTCAACCGCTTCACTGTTTTTCACGCTGTATTGTGAAGAATTGCCCTTATTGAAATATCCGAACATCTTTCCCGCATAACCTCCCGCGCAGATAATACAAATGACGAGCAGAACGGTAATTACCGCAATAACACGTTTTTTCATAGATTAGACCTTTTCCCATCCGTTAAACTTATATGCTGAAATTATAATACTGTCACGGGTGTTAGTCAATCGGTTAAAAAATACATAACTATTTTTATCAAAAAGATATTGACATCGCAATTTTTGTTTGATATAATATCTCTCGCCGTTAAAAAACGACACGCGGAAGTGGCGGAATCGGCAGACGCGCACGTTTGAGGGGCGTGTGGTAATCCCGTACGGGTTCAAGTCCCGTCTTCCGCACCAAAAACAGGATTGAACATTTCGTTCAATCCTGTTTTTTTAATTCTATCTGGTGGTCTGCAGTCGCATAAACTGTGGCAGTATCGCACCGCCTAAGCCATAAAGTTTAACGGCGTGTCATACAGAGCAATCCAGTGCTTTCTATTTTCATCCCAAACCGCAGACGAGTTGCAACGGAGGATTGTCTCATTTTTTCCTAAACCCATCTTTCGATTTGGAAAGTGAACCGTCCATGTATTTTTTTCCAAACTTTGCAAAGCATTCATAGGCATCAGTTAAAGTTGATATAAAGGATCGGGTTTCGGCATCTTTAATATCCAGGTATGTTGCCTGACCTTTATAGTCGGAAACAAACCAATAGCGAGAGAATAACTCACCAAAATCTTCTACATAACGAGCAATACCTTTTAATTTTGACATTGTATCTGCAAGATGTATTCCGTGAGGATCAACTATCGCTGGCATTACTGAATCTCCAACCTTTTCAAAGAAAATAAAGTCAGGATGCAAAACTTTTCTGTCATCGCCTAAACGGTAAGGAATACGTAAGGATTGCCCTGTTGTTTTTCCAACGGGATTTCTATACCAACATATGATTTCTGGTCGTTTTAATTCATGCATAACAACAGCATCTTCAGAATCATAAAAACTAAACCACGCCATGTGCGTTTTCGGATCGTTTACTACATGCTTGGGATACTTTTTGCCACCGGAATCCTGAGTGTCAGCAACTGGCTTATCAAGGAATACCGTATGCGGGATACCATGTTTGCTCATACCGGAGGAGAATTGATTTCGCACGCTGGTGGGATACTTTGCAATCACCGGATCATACTCTTCTGTCAGTTTTTCCAGCTTGGTTCTGGCGCTTTGCTTCACAGCCTCAACAATTTCCGGAACGGCGGCTGCTGCAGCAATCTCCACATTAATATCGAGCGGTTCCATACCAAGCAAGATCTGCTGACGGAAAAATGCATTCGTTACACTTGGGGAAAGAGTAACATCGCCGCGTCTGCGCGCATTGGCAATAGCATAGGAATCCGCATCGTCTTCATAGACCTTCGTTTTTGCAGAAGCCGCGTCCAAGTATTTCAGCTCGACTTGCGTTGATTTTGCATGGAGAACCGTGTTCCGAGCAGCTTCAAATTTGTCATTGAATGTGACTATGCTTTCATTCAATGCCCGGAGCATGGCATCAATGGCTTTTTCAAGTTCGCCGGGAGCATCCGGTTCCGTTTCTGCAGTCGGTATATGCGGCGCTGCAGGAGCAACAGCCGGTATGCCTGCGACGGGGGCTTTTGCTTCTGTGGCTTCACTGCCTGTTTTTGATGATGAGTCATCTCCAGCCATTTCAGGAACAATTGGAGTTCCTGCGGTTTCAGCATTGCCCTGCGTGTTTCCGGATTCTTCTTCGGTTTCTTGCGGAATAGACTCTGCGCCGATATCATTTTCCTCAAGCATACCTGCATATGAAATGACACCATCGATGTAATTCGATGTGGCGTGTGCTCTTTCACGCGAAGCAATGCCCGTGAATACATCGTCAATTCCAAAGGTGGAGTCCCATTCGACATTGACTGGCTTTGTCACGATCTCGCGTCCGGATTCTCTGGAAACGCCGCTGTAGTCATCGTTGCCTTCTTCGGTCAGATATTTCACGACTTTTTCCAACGTAGCGGGATCAAAGTATGGCAAGAAGCAACTAACCGAGTTGAGGAGCTCAATATTCACGCTTTCTGCAAGCGGAGTACGTACCATACGGCCAATAAGCTGTGCAATGTAAGTATCATCCTGATGCGGGCGCATAGAGAAGATGACCTCTGCACGCGGGCAGTCCCAACCGGTGCTGATAGCTTCCTTGGCGAAAAGAATCCGAATATCGCTCTTTCGCTGCACATCCTGCGGCTCAACACACGGCACCTCATATGGAGCAAGGTGCATATCGCCTTCGCCGCTGATAACATGTGCAAAAGCAGTAGAACGGTCCAAAGATGGGATTTTTTCGTAGATCTCAGAGCAGATTTGCCGAATCTTATCCTGCGAAATCTTATTTGACACCTGAACGACCATCAGCGGCCGTACCATTGGAGCATCGTTCTGTTCGCAATACATCTGCCACAGTTTCGTAGATTGTACGAGCGTTTTACATGCATCAGTCAGATAGATGTTATAAACGGCAGCACCCTCGGTAGGCGCTTGCAAAACGATCTTATCTTTCAACAGACCACTGGCCTGAACATCTGCAGGGCTGACTTTTACCACGGGATAAGGAATGCGCTCAGAACGGCCTTCCATGGCAGCGGTAAAGCGTTTCGGCGTTGCAGAAATTCCAACTACAACAGGAATTGGACTCTTTCCATCATCCCCGTCGATGATTCTGCTTGTGATGGTTTCACTAGCAATATCCTTCTTATCTGCACTTCCCAATCCCTTATGCGCTTCATCATAGAGCATATAGAGATGGACAGAACTATCGTTGATTGTGCGACGCAGCAATTGCCAGAACGTAGGTGTTTCCCCGCCTTTTGTAAGCAGTCCGGCGCTGGACAGCTTTTGACGGTTTAGAAAGTAGATATGTCCCGGCTCCAGTTCATCATGATCGCCGGTAAAAGTATTTTCAATTGTTTCGATCAGCGTCGGATCCAAATCCGTGGCTTCACGGAATTTATATATGGTCTGCTCGTTCAAAGACGGACTATCAGAAACCCAAAGCACAGTTGCAAATGGATCGCGTTCAATGCCCCATTCTGGATTTCCGTTGAAAATCGCTTCCACAGCAGCAGCTACCATTATGGTCTTTCCGGAGCCGGTAGGCGATGCCAAGCAACACGACGCAGGATCACCATCGCGGTAATATGCATCACGTGCTTTTAACATCCTGTCAAGCAAGGCTTTTGTTGCTGTTACCTGAAAATCTTTCAATTCAAATTTCATGTGTCTTTCTCCTTATCCTATGGCGTTGATTTCAAAGGAACGAAGATAGCTTTCATACAATTGCATCACTCTGCATCCTGGCAATTCTGCACACAAGCTTCGATAACGCTCTGCTGCATCTGTTACGATAAACACGGTTTTTATCTCTTGGTTTTTCAAAACAACATTAACAAAAGACATTTTGTAGCGAGGATCAAACAGCACAGCATATGTTTCGCCTATCACATATCCATTCTGGCGCTGTAGGATTTTACCTTTGCATCCACCACAAAGCCACAATATTGGAGCGATGTAATCAAATGCTAAATCCGCACTAACTACGGAAGGTTCCAAATACTCAAGGTCAAAGAACACTGCGTTTTCTTGGAAGCCATCTTCCATAGGAATTTTTGTCGTTGTTTTCTTTTTATAAGTCGCCCCAAAACGTTCAATAATCTTTGCTTTTACATTTTTAAACGATTTGGCATCATCTGTTATAATCAAGTATCGATGTATATTTTCATACTCTTCTAATGCATCTAACCATTCGTCCACGGAATTCGCATCCCAAAGGATAGTCACATCTTCATTTGAAATAGCATAAGTATCATCTTCTTCTATTGTTGATTTGGAAATCGAGTTTTTTGACAGTGTATATATAATATCTTTTTTGGCCGAAAAATTATACGAAATGAAATCTTTAAGATACGAGATCCTTGTTATTGTTCGTTTTTTATTTGTTTCTTCGGTCAAGTCTGTGATGTAGTTACCTTTAAGCGGATTCCCTTTAATGTCATGTCCTTCAATTGAACAGACTGTTCGTGGCCATGCAACATATCGAGCAATACCTCGATTTTGCCACTCTTCATTTCTAGGGCGCAATCCTTTTGCTGTCATGCTTTTTTCTT
>JAEEUJ010000155.1 GCA_016290515.1 Clostridiaceae bacterium | reverse complement strand
GTCGGTTCGCAAGCGCCTTAGGCATTTTGAAAGCAACGGATTTATCGGTAACACGGTTGCCTGCAGCGATGACGATACAGTTGTCCGGCAGTTTATGTTCACCGCCACCCCTGTCAAGGGTCAGCTGATATGCAGCCGCCTGAACGGACTGCGGTGCGGCGGATATTTCGTCAAGAAACAGAATATTGACCGTACCGTCACCGCAATCCATTTCAAATATTTTCGGCTTAAGCCAGACAGCAAGCGTTTTATCGTCATTTGCCACGGGAATACCGCGCAGGTCTATAGGATTAAAAAGCAGCAGACGTACGTCGGTTATATTGACTGTTTTCCCCGTTTCCTTCTCAATACGCTTAGCAATCTGTCTTACGGACTGAGATTTTCCAACGCCCGGAGGCCCCCACAACATAACGGAAGGAAAATCCTTTGCCGATGCGCCCGATTTGATCAGACTTATGTACGATTTGCTCAGAATATCAACTGCATTTTCAACCGATATTACAGGCAGATTTGTTGAAAGGTTTTTTCCCATTACGCTACCCCCAGTTCCTCGTTGAGCACAGCAAGTTCGCTTTTAAGTGCATTGATTTTATCCGCATATCCGAAATTCTCCTTTTCGAGCTCTGTTTTTACGGTTGCCAGCCTCGTTTCGTACTCAAGAAGTTTGTCCTTATAAGTCTGTTCAAGCTTTTCAAGATCATCAAGGAAATTATTTAGCCTTGTTGTAATTCCCGATTCGGATTCAATCTCAAGGAAATACGTTCCGTGTCTGACAAGGTTTACATAATATACAGGCTTGTTGGTCTTCTGCTTGCTGCCGTTTTCCTCCTTTGTGAAATAAACCGTTCTCGGTGCCATATATGCGGGAACTACAACCTCAAAGCCCTGATAGTCAAGCACGTGAGTAATCTCGGGATTGTTCTGATTTGCAAAAACCGCGTTATATATTGTCCGTCTTATCTCCCTCTGTTCTGTATATTGCATATCCTTATAGGATTTCTCTTCACGGGCATACTCCTTTATATCAAGCCCGATATTTTTAATTCGTTCCTTAATCCTTTTAATCTTTTCGGGGAGTTCTGCAAGCTCTCTTTCCTTATTATGTCTGTCGTTGATAATATCGTTCTGCAGAATAATATACTTATCAAGTTCGTTGCAGACCTCAACACGCCTTTTGATTCTCGGGTTTCCGACCGCAAGCGCCTTGACCTCGGCATAATTGAGAACGGTATCGTTTACATCGCCGCCTTCGCGCATATATGCGTCGCCCGACATAATCTGGCTTATGAATCTCTGCTTGGTTTCAAGAAGTTGCCACGAATAAGCGTCGAAACTTGCCTTTGTGATATAGCGGAAAATCTTAACCTTTTCGTTTTCGTTGCCCTGACGAAGTATACGGCCCTCACGCTGAACCATATCCGAAGGTCTCCACGGCACGTCAAGATGGTGAATTGCGACAAGGCGCTTCTGAACGTTCATTCCGTGGCCCATTTTAGCCGTTGAGCCGATAAGAACCGCAATTTCTCCGTCAGTTACGGATTTGAAAAGCGCCTGTCTTTTAGAATCACTGTCCGCACTGTGAACAAAGGCGATTTCGTTTTTGGGTATCCCCATCGCCACGAGAAGATTTCTCAACTCATCGTACAGATTGAAACCGTCCTTGGGAGTTGAAATGTCACAGAAGACAAGCTGCGTTCCTTTGTTCTCTCTTGTATTTTCGTAAACCTCCGTAACGTTTTCTGCACAGCGCATTACCTTTGAGTCGGGATCAAGCCCGAAGGCAACATCGATAAGTCTCATATCAAGAGCTGCTTTTCTGCCGTCCGAGGTAACTTTAAGCATATTGTCCTCCCTGACGGTTACACGCTTTTTTCTTATATCATCTGCCCTGTCGGAGATTTCTCTTAAGTATTCCTTGAAATCGTCCGAACCGCTTCTCAGCGAATCGCTGTAGCCTTCAAGCAGAGGAATTCCCGCGCTTTTATCAACCTGATGAAAATCGGCTATGCTCGAAAGCGTGGCGGTAAGCTCGGGTATGTTGCAGAACTTTGAGAATCTCGTTACGAGATAATAGCTGTTTGTATCGACGTCTATTTCGAATTCCGTTGTTTTTCTTGCAAACATTCCTGCCCATGCGTCGAAATTCAGAATACCGAGGAATTCAAGCTCGCCCTGCTGAAGATATTTCTGCATTACGTATATATCGGAAAGCGAATTCGTTACGGGCGTTCCGGTTGCGAACACTACTCTGCCGCCGTCGTTCATTCTCTGAACACAGTGAACCTTATCCATCATACCGTTTGCTCTTTCCGAGCCTGAAATGCCCATACCTCTTACTCTTGTAATACGGCTTTCAATGCTGACGTTTTTGTAATTGTGCGCCTCGTCAACAAAAAGCGTGTTTATGCCAAGCTCGTCAAACGGTATCGTTTCAGGCTTCTTCTGATAATTCTCCTGAATATCGTTAAGGGTTTTCATAAGCTTTTCCCTTTTCTTTTCTATCGAAGCCTTTGAATTGAACACCTTTTCCGTCTTCGAAAGCATGGCGAGCATTTCCTTATACATCTGTGTATAGTATTGCTGTGAAAGTGAAAGCATATCAAAGCAGCTGTAGGTCATCAGAATAGCGTCGTAATCTTCGTTTTTGATTTTGTTAAGAGTTTCGCTCCTTCTCTTTGTATCGAAATTGTTAATGCTTACGGTAAGTATATTCGAGTCTGGATACATTTTTTTGAACATCTTTTCCCACTGACCGATAATGTTGTTGGGAACGACGTAAAGGTTCTTCTTTGATTTGCCCAATCTGCGAAGTTCCATACCCGCCGCTATCATAATAAACGTCTTGCCGCTGCCGACATCGTGTGCAAGCAGAGTGTTCGGGGAGAACAGTATTCTTGCAACAGCATTTTTCTGATAATCGTAAAGTTTCATATCCTCAGCCATACCGGGGAATTCAAGGAATGAACCGTCGAAATTACGCTTGCGGATGTTTCCGTATCTACGGCAGTATGCCGACTGCAGTCGCTCCTTTCTCTTCTTGTCCGACCAAACCCAGTTCTGAAACGTCTCAATCATATAGTTTTGCTTTTCAAGCAGCTTGACCGTTTCCTCCTGATTTATAATTCTTGTTTTACAACTCGGATCATCGGGATTTTTGAGATCGTAAACAGCAAGCGTCTTCATATTAAGAGTGTTTTCAAGCACATAAAGCATATCCATACGGTCAGTACCGTATGTTTTATAGTTTACCTCCTCAAATGCTCCGTGGAAGTTTCCCTTGCGGAAGCGTGTCTTTTCGGGAATATCCCAGATACCGGTAAATTCATCGTGCACAACTGCATAGTTGTTCTGCGCAAACTGCTGAAAATAGGTCAGCGCTCTGTCGCTCCGAAGCTTGTTGCCGAATGCCATATAAGCAATAAAATCGTCAATAACATCTGTCGGCACCCATGGCGAACCGAGAGTTACATATATCTCGTCAACGGGTATATCCTTGTTGAGAATCCCCTCAATTGCCGTAACGTTATTCTGAAAATAGCCGTTGTACTTTTCATTGGCTTCCTTTGCGGCATGATATTTGTTCATCAGATTGCCCGACAGATACTCGTCCGCAGTTTCCCAGCCTTTATAGAAAACCTCATTCCAGTACAGCGGATTCTGATATATTGAACCTCTGAGCGTTTCAATTACGGTCTTCATATCCTTGCCGGTTACGCTTGAAATGAATTCAATATCAACCATACCGAGAGTATCAAGTGAGAGCATAAGTCCGTCGGAAATGTTTTCGCATTTGATGTCCGCCCTGTCGTCATCCGTAAAACTGTTGACATAGTCCATCGGAAGATCCATGCGGGTTACACTTTCAATATGTTCGAGTTCCTTCTTACGGCGTCTTGCCTCCGCCCTTTTTGCTGCTGCCCGTCTGCGTTTTTCGGCAGCCTCCAGTTCCTTTCTTTTCTGTCTTGCTTCCTCCTCAAGCTTACGTCTTCTTTCTCTTTCTTTTGCCTCATATCCTGCAAGCTTTATTGTCTCGATAAGAACATCAACATCCTCACAGGTTATTACGTCCGAAATCTCCTTGACCGATTCAAAGAATTTATCAATCTTTTCACTGCGTTTTTTTGTTGACGTCAGTATATCGATAAGTTCACATTCGGAAAACTTTGAATAAACCTTTTCTTTTCCGTAATCGTGAAATGCCCTTATCTTATAATAGTAAGGTCTTCCGTCCGGCACTCTGCAATCGAATATCGGTCTTGACGCAGTAAGTTCAAGCGCATATTCGCCCCTTTTGGTACCGCATTTATAAAGCTCGTAGCCGTCGCATCCCTTTTCTCCGTACGCATTTATCGATACGCAGTCATCCTTGACAGAAAAAGAGAACTTGGGGGAACTTTTTTCAAAACTATCCCTATCAAATACACCAAACACAAAAATCACCTCAAACTCAAATTCATTTTACGTCCTTAATATAGCAAAAGCGATGCACCTTTTACGGTACATCACTTTGTTGGCTTTATAATGCTTTGTGAGCTTTACTGTTCAATCCATGTGCCCGTTTTTGTATCG
>JAEEUJ010000154.1 GCA_016290515.1 Clostridiaceae bacterium | reverse complement strand
AATTTAATAATACGCTACTGTGGCTAAGTTGGTAGAGCAATGCATTCGTAATGCATAGGTCGTCGGTTCGAGTCCGACCAGTAGCTCCATGGCTTCCCTCTGGGAAGCCTTATTTTATGCGGTTTTTGGGTATTTTTCAATTTTGAAATTCAGAAAAAGTGAAACCGAAAAAGCAGAAATTTTCAACCGAAAATCCCGACAGAAAACATAAATCTCATCCTGAATTTCTCAGGATGAGATTTTTCAATAATCGGCTCAAGACCATCTAATGACCATCTATGGATTTATTGCTACAGAGAGTTCTGGCTTTTTATCGGATATGGTTAATTAAAACTGAAGCTATAAAGAAACAAGTTCCACTAACATAAAAAGATATTTGCCTTTCAACAATCATTTCTCCATTTGTTTTACAGCGTTTAATGTTTTTGTGGTAGGCACGGTTCTTTTATAAAGTTGACCATATTGTGGATCAAGCATGGTTAATGTTTCAAGCCATTTTACTTTAAGATCGTTCAAGCTTTTATCCAATAATTTCTTTTTTTGAATTATATAGCGCTTATCTGTGTGTCCATATCCCAGAATTTCACGAGATTCTTTTTGAAACTTCTTATAGTCCTCAACGATTTTTTCCAATGTTTGGATCAATTCTTCAGAATTGCTCATGATTAGCATCCCTCACATTCTCATTTTTATATTTTTATGATATCACCTTTGATGTGACATATCAAGTACATATATTTAACAAAAAAAGCACCGCCGAAAAGCCAACGGGCGAAATGCCAACCATAATCTCAACACAAAAAACGAAACGGCAAATGATGCAAAGAACAATTCCAATGTATGCTTTTACACGGTTCCCGCAACCAATCCGTTCTCACGGTCAATTATATGAAGATGCCAATCGTGAAGTGTTTCTTCAAGTTTGTGCGTAAAACGCTTAAAGTCACGGAAATCAGAAACAGTATATCCGTTTTCTAACTTGACGGGGGTGCGTCCTCCTGACATAACTCCTCCGTAACTCATAGAGACCAGCCATATTGCAAATAATGAATCAAAATTAGGTTTATAATAATCCTCAAAAAAGTAGCCATAATCAATATCAAAAACAATATCTGAATCCAAATTTTCAAAGAACTTTTCGCCATCAATTTCCAAATTGGGATCTCCGCCATGTTCGTACATCATCTTTAAAAGTTCAGCGGACACCGTTCCATTAAAAATGGCTCTTATTTCATCAATCAAATTTTCAGAATATGTTTCACCTGGGAATAATTCATTCGGCATAAGTCCGTGCTTAAAAAACAGTTCAAATGTCTTGTCAAAATTATCGGTCTTGTATATGTAGTTTTCGTCAACGATATCATCCCAGTGAGCATATTGATATTCATCCTGATTCAGCTGTACTAAACATATTGCCGCGTACGTAACCTCCTGCGGCGTCAGTTTGTGATTGTTTATATACTGTTCTGCAAGCGCATAATCAACCGCGTATTCATTGCATATATCGACAAGACCTTTAGTAATTCTCGGTCTGATTTTTTTATCTTTTTTCATAATAATAACACCTTCGGAAAATGTGATTATTAAATAATTAAAGTCGGTTATCGTTTCATTCCGTTGAAAAACTGCCCTGCGTCGGCGGTTTTCAAGACCGCTTTCGCAGGACAGAGGCTCAATTTCCGTCTGCAAAGCCGAAGGGAGCACGCCCGAAGCGATGTGAGCCATTTTGCGGCGCAAGTTAATCACCGACTGTCTGAGTGGACGGCAATTTTTAACGCCGCAGTTAATGTGCGGTGCTTAGCAATCAAGTGCAGAGGGTTCAGATTACAAACCTCCCTAGCCCGGTCATCATGATTGCCGATACGCTTTTATCACGGGATTTAACCCGGGTTTGATGACGAAAACGCATCTCAAAACGATTCGCACGGCGGGCATGAAGAGATAATCTCCACTAATGCCAATTGCCGTATTACGAATTGTCCGAAACACCGCTGCCCATACTGCACTCAATGTGCCTTCGGATTCTACCCCGAATTATATGAGCCTTTTCGGTTTCATGCCTGTGGAATACAAGTTCCGTTAGGGGAAACCGAGGTCTCAAGCCCTCAGAACGCAGTGCTTCTTTTGGGCGAGACCTTATATCAAAGGCTACTTTTGGCAGGATGACCGCCTTCATAACGGTGAAAAGACCGCCTACAGTCGGCGGTGACCGTCTTAATGCGAAGGCGGTGAGAGCCTGCCCTTCACCCCTGATTCGAAAAAACAAACCCCGAGCTCGCAGATATACTTATACCCCTTCGAAACGTCCGAAACGCCGAACGGGAGTCCGTTATTTCCTTTTCCAAAGGACCCCGCAACCCCTCAGGGGAAACCCGAGTGAGCTGCGAAGCCTTCGTTTTGCAGACACCGAAACGCTAAATCGGTTTACGGGCATAGGGCTCCGATTGCCCAAGCCGGTTCAAACCGTATTTATCCGAAGCTGACGGAGGCGTCGTTGCGTCTGTCTCCCCCGAAGGGGAGATGCGCTCGCACATAGCATCAGCTTCTGCGTCTTCGGCGAAGGGCGGCAGCACAAGTGTTGACACGCCAACCGAAGCGGTGTCTGCGTGAATCGGCAATTCGGTCAGTGAAGGACGGCTCCGATTGCCGCCGATTATAGCCGAATCACCTGTATCAAAGCGGAGTTACTGTCCGCTTCGATACTATCTTAAAACCAATGTCCCGGCTGACGCCAATGCGGAACATAGCCACAAGGACGGCTCAGCAATGGGATCACGGTCTTAATTCGCCTTGAAGTTATATATCGGCTTTATCTGCTTGACAATATCCGCTGTAGGGCCGATGCAGGAGACGATTTCATCCTTATTCTTGTACGCCATAGGCGACTCGTCGAGCGTATGCTCGTTTATGCAGGTGGTAAATATGCCCTGCATCTCACGCTTGAACTCGTCCATTGAAAGTACGTCCTTTGCATCGGTTCTCGAGAGAAGTCTGCCCGCCCCGTGAGGCGCAGAGCAGTTCCAGTCCTCATTTCCCTTGCCGACGCAGATAAGCGAGCCGTCACGCATATTGATAGGGATTAAGAGCATTTCGCCCTTCTGCGCCGAAACCGCGCCCTTACGCACGATATTATTCTGAAGATCAATGTAATTATGCACCGTCTCGAAGCTCTCATACTCCGAAAAAGGCTTGCCGAAATAATTCTCGAGTATCGAATTTGCAATAAGCGTTCTGTTGAGCGCCGCAAACTCCTGACAGACAGCCATATCGTCGAGATACATCTGTCTGTACTTGCCCGTAAGGTAGCATAAATCCTTCGGGATTTCGCTCTCCTTAAGCTTGAACTCCTTCTTCATTTTAATAAGCTGAGCCTGAATCTCGCTTCGTCTGCCCTGAGCCTTATACTCGTCAATGAGCTTTCTCTGAGCCTCGATGAGCTTATCCGCTCCCCTTGCGATATCGTAAGCCATCTCCTGATAATGCTCCGCAACCTGCTTGCCGAGATTTCTCGAGCCGGTGTGTATAACGAGGTAAATGCAGCCGCCGTCATCCGTGTCAAGCTCTATGAAGTGATTGCCGCCGCCGAGAGTGCCGAGTGAACGCACGATACGCTTGGTATCCTTGAGCGAACGGTAGCAGTTCATATTCTGAAGGGCGGGGAATTTTGCAATTCTGCCCTCGTGCACCTCTCTGCCGCAGGGAACGTATTTCCTTACAATTCCGTCAAAGCGCTCAAAGTCAATATCAATTTTGCCGAGCGTCACGCAGAGCATACCGCAGCCTATATCGACCCCAACGATATTCGGAATAACCATATCGCCTAAATTTGCGGTAAAGCCTATCGTACAGCCCTTGCCGGCGTGAACGTCGGGCATTATTCTGATTTTTGCATCCTTTGTAAACTCCTGAGAGCAGAGTACCTCAAGCTGCTCTATGGCGGTGTCGTCAATTGTATTTGCAAAAACCTTTGCGGCGGCAAATGCGCCGTTTATCTCTATCATAATTAATCCCTTTCCGCACGGGAAGGGATTTAACCCTTCCTATGCTGCTATTATTTCGTATCTTTCGGTACATACCGCCGAAAGCATAAATTCATACGGATCAAGCTCACCGTTCATTACCGCTTCAAACAGCTTCGCCGTACAGCCCGAAACGAGGGCGACGCCCTGCTCGTTTTTCTTTACGGGAACCTGAGTGTTTCGGCTCTGAACGTTCCAGAAAACAACGTTCGGAAGCTTGTAGCCGTTACTTTCAAAAAGCTTCTTTGCATACTCAAAGTTCGTCATATCCGCATTTTCCGCACAGCAATCGAATTCCATATCGGAAATGATATACAGCGTTTCGGGAAGCTCGGACTGAGGAACGTTATTGTTAAGCGCCGTATTGAGTATCAGCTCAAAGACCTTCTGAATATCGGTGTTTGCGATCTCGTTAAATGTCCTGCAGTATCTTACCTTTTTCTCAATGCTCCTGCCCTTGATTTCAACGAGCTGAGGACTTTCGGAGAAGGTGATAAAATAGTTTTTGAACGCTCCGGTGTTATGCTCGGCAAAGTAAATTCCCAAAGAAAGCGCAACC
>JAEEUJ010000015.1 GCA_016290515.1 Clostridiaceae bacterium | reverse complement strand
AAAGTCACGGTTCCATCTGTTTTTTCTTATTTTCTTTTTATAAACATCGGTTGAAAGACCGAATTCCTCCGCAAGCGACTGAAGCTGACAGTTACCGCATCTTGCGCAGGTTGCGCAGGAATAGTCGTGCTCGGAAAGGATAAGCTCAAGCGTTGACTTTCTTGAAGCCATAACCTTCGGAGAATTGGTGTAAATCACCATGCCCTCTTCAACCGTGTTGTTGCATGCCGCCGCAAGGCGCTCCATGCCCTCAATTTCAACAACACATATGCGGCAGGCGCCGATTTCATTGATGTCCTTAAGGAAGCACAGTGTCGGAATAAGGATTCCGTTCTGCAGTGCGGCGTCAAGGATAGTAGTTCCCTCTTTTACGGAAATGCTTTTACCGTTAACAGTTAAGTTTACCATTTATGTGTCCTACCTCCTCTGAAGCAGCCGTAGCCGAAATGGTCGCAGCGCAGACAGCGGTTTGCCTCCTGCATTGCCTCCTTATCGCTCATACCGTACTCGAAGGGCTCGAAATTGTTATTTCTTTCGCCCGCTTCCTTCTCTCTCATATTTACTCTGCCGCAGGGCTGACGGTCATAGACACGCGCCTTCGGAACGTCAACACCGCTTTCGATAATATGGTTAAAGCCAAGATATTCATCGATATTTGCAGCTGCAGCCTTGCCCGCCGCAATCGCCTTGATTACTGTTGCGGGACCGGTTGCGCAGTCGCCGCCCGAGAAAACGCCGTCCATACCGACTATCATCGCAAATCCGTCTGCGTCAATCTGATCCCATTTCATAGGCAGTCCGTACTCGGCAAAGCGGTCGCTGTCAATTGCCTGACCGACGGCAACAACGAGTATATCGCATTCAATCAGCGTTTCATTCTCGCCGAGATCCTTAGGCGCGGGTCTGCCACGCTTGAATTCGCCGATCATCTGACGGTTAACCCAAAGGCCCCTGAGTTTGCCGTTCTCGTCCTTTTCAATTCTCGTCGGAGCAACAAGCTCGAGTATCTCGGCTCCCTCTGCCTGAGCGCCGAAAATCTCCTCCTCAAGCGCTGTCATATCGGCAATTCTGCGTCTGTAAACAACGCTTACCTTATCCGCACCTGCTCTGACAGCGGTTCGGGTGCAGTCCATCGCAACGTTGCCGCCGCCGATAACGACAACCTTCTTGCCCTTATAGTCGGGATATTCGCCGTCACCGATGGCTTTAAGCATCTCAACGGCGGAAATTACACCATCGGCATCCTCGTTTTCAAGACCTATTTTCTTATCCTTGTGTGCGCCGATTGCTATGTAGAGAGCGTCATAATCCTCAGCAAGCTTTTTAAGCTCGTCGGGAGAATCAATCCTCGTGTTAAGCTTAACCTCAACGCCCGTCGAAAGTATGCAGTCAATATCGTTCTGCAGTCTCTCGCGCGGAAGTCTGTAATTGGGAATACCGTAGCGAAGCATACCGCCGAGGTGCTTTTTCTCCTCAAAAACGGTGGTCTGATGGCCCATAAGCTGAAGATAGTAAGCGCAGGTAAGTCCGCTCGGGCCGCCGCCGATAATCGCTATTCTCTTGCCCGTCGGCTCCATACATTCGGGAGCCGGAACCTCGCCCGCCTTATCGCAGACGTAACGCTTTATACCCCTGATATTTACGGGGTCATCTATCATCTGACGTCTGCAGTAGTTCTCGCACGGATGCTCACAGATAAGTCCGCAGGCGACCGGGAAAGGATTGTCCTTTCTAATCTGTCTTACCGCGTCCTCAGGTCTGCCCGCTGCAGCAAGAGCTATATAACCGGGAATATCAACGTTTGCGGGACATCTTGTAACACACGGAACGGGTCGGTCAAACTGACACATACATTTGCCGCTTTTAATGTGCTGTTCAAAGTCCTCACGGAAACCTCTTACGCTGACAAGAACCATATTCGCCGCCTCATAACCGATAGCGCAGTCGGCTGTCAGATAAATGGATTCCGCCGTCTTTTCAATAAGGTCAACAGTACTCATATCAGCCTCGCCGTCAAGCACGCTTTCGATAAGTGTTGCAAGCTGACCGAGACCGACTCGGCAGGGCGTACATTTGCCGCACGACTGTGAATGACACAGCCTAACAAAGCCCAATGCAACGTCAATGGGACAGGAATTGGTTGAAACGGCGTTGACACGGCTGCCTAATTCCTCATAGAGCCTGTCAACGGTTGCTTCAACCTTTGAAACAGTTTGAATTTTCTGTCTTGCCATAAAGCAAAAATTCCTTTCTTTTTAATAATTTAATTATAAAAAAATAGTAATATAAAGTCAATGATATTTATGTTTTTCAGCCAAATATTTCATCTTTTATTCTTGCTCAATTAGTTAATAATAGAAATGCAAGGCAAAGTGTAAACGTAGCAGTACGAAAGCTATGCGTTTACGCCGTGCAATATCAAAGAAACGAGGTGTTTACAGTGGCAGCAAAGAAGAAAAATGCGAAGGAAGCTCTCAACCGTTTCAAGATGGAAGCGGCTACCGAGGTCGGCGTTAATCTTAAGCAGGGATACAACGGAGACCTTACAGCAAAGCAGGCAGGTTCCGTCGGCGGTCAGATGGTAAAAAAGATGATCAAGGCATACGAAGACGACATGAAATAACCTTTATATCTTTACAAAAAGCAGCTTACCGGACATTCGGCAGGCTGCTTTATAATTAAAATGTAAACAATATATAATAATTTGTGAATTTGTACTTGTATAATGGCAAAAAATGTTGTAAAATATTTGAGTTACGGTTTATCCGAAATACATTGTTAAAGGATTGATAAAGCTTTATGGAAAACAAACAGGAAAAAACTGCAGCTGAGCTTTACAGAGAGGAACGCAAGCAGAGAATGGCTAAAGCAGCCAAAAAGAATGCTAAAAAGAGTCCTCAGTTACATAAGGTTGGCAAGATATTCGGTAAGTGCTTGCTCGTTGTTATTATTGCAGCGCTCTGCCTTAGTATCGTTTATGCCTGCCTGAGCTTCACGGGCGTTTTACAGAGAAACGTTCTCTCAGCTCTCAAGCTCGGTAACAAGAGAGTTTCCGTTGCGGAATATAACTATTACTATCTGAGTATGTTCAATCAGTATTACTCATACGCTGCGCAGTATGAAAACTATTACGGTGCAGGTTCAGGTAAAGCATATACGGGATTTGATTATACCGTTTCCCCTTCCCAGCAGTCATACAGCGGTGAAGTTGAAGGTGTTGAAAACCCGACATGGGCTGATTACTTCAAGTCAATGGCTACTCAGCAGATTCAGATTATCCACGCTTATTCCGATTACGGTCGTGCAGCCGGCTTAACTCTGACTGAAGAACAGCAGGAAGAGATTAACACCGCGATGGAAGATTACCGTTCAAAGGCGAAGAGCAGCGATTATTCGCTTAACCGCTATCTTGACGCAGTTTGCGGAAAGGGCGTAAACGAAAAGCTTCTCTTAACTATTCTTGAGAACACATATATCGCACAGTCTTATGACGAAAAGCTTACCAAGGACAATGCAAACTCTATCACCGATGAACAGATTGCAAAAGAGTTCGAAGATAACAAGAAGAATTACACTACTTTCTCTATTGGTATTTACGAAATCAAAGCTGACGTTGCAGAGACAGCAGAAGGTGCTTCCGAAGAAGAAGTTGCAGCAGCAAAGACTATAGCAATGCAGGAAGCAAAGACCAAGGCTGAAGCAGCACTTGCAACAATCAATTCAACCGATACCCTTGTTGCCGCAGCTGCCGCTTACGACAGTTCGCTTACATCCGATACCGTTATCAGTAACGATATAACTGCTACCAATATTGAAAGCTATGTTCCGGATGCGGTTGAGTGGATTTACTCCGCTGACAGAGCTGTCGGCGACAAGCAGATTTTTGAGGTTAGCGACGGTTACTACATCATCTATCTCATTGAGCTTCCGACGAGAGACACAACAAAGGGTGTTAACGTAAGACATATTCTCGTTAAGTTCGAAGACAAGACTGACGAACAGGGTAACGCTATTGAGCTTACAGATGAGGAAAAGGCCACCTACTACGCAAAGGCTCAGGAAATTTACGAGCTGTACAAGGCTGACCCGACTGAGGAAAACTTTGCAAAACTCGCAACCGAAAAAACCGAGGATACCGGTTCTGCCGAAAACGGCGGTCTTTATGAGAGCGTATATCCCGGCGATATGGTTACCGAGTTCAACGACTGGATTTTCGACGCCGCAAGACAGCCCGGTGATACCGATATAATTGAAACAACTTACGGCTATCACATTATGTACTTTGTCGGTAACGACAATGCCGAGAAGTGGGCTTCTGACGTTAAGAAGGCAATTGAGTCCAATCTTTCCGAAAGTGATTTCAACGCCGCAAAATCCGATGCTGCCTATACAGTCAAAACAAACGATCCCGTAATCAACTGGGCAACCGAAAAGATCAACAAGATGATTACCGAAAGAAACGTTTCATCATCAGCTTCATAAAGCAAACAAATATAATTAAAGCCTGCTCACAGAGCAGGCTTTTTATTATTGCAATTACAAGCAGAACTTTCGTATCGCGTAACCGAGTCCGTCTTCTTCATTTGAGAGTGTTACAAAATCCGCGCAATCAAGAACGGGTTGCTGCGCATTTCCCATAGCTACGCCTATGCCCGAAGCATTGAGAAAAGATATGTCGTTAAATCCGTCACCGCATGCCATAATCTCGCTTTTCGGAATATTAAGGTATTTTCCTATATATTCAAGCGAAGCGCCTTTACTGACCGATTTCGGTACTATTTCAAGGAAGAACGGCTCGGAGCGGAATATGTTTACGTTTTCAAGCTCGCTTCTGAGTATAACCTCGTATTTTGCAAGCTTGTCCCCCTCTCCGGTTATCAGAAACTTCGGCACGGGAGAATCAATATAATCGTAAAGGCTGTCAACGTAAACCTTATCAAGAAGGTTAATCCTCGTTTCAAGCTGAAAGTATTCGTCGCGCGCCCTCTCGGTAACCGCTGCACCGTCACGGTAAGTCATTATCGACAATTCATATTTGTCCGCGACTTCAACGACTGATTTAGCGGTTTCGGTGTCAATAAAGTTCTGAAGGATTGGCTTTTCTGTAACGGTGTCAAGTATAAACGAACCGTTGTATGAAATCAGAAGCCCTCCCCTTTCATCAAGCTCAAGCTCTTTAATATAGCGCCTGATACCTGATATAGGCCTTCCGGTCGCAATAACAAACACACCGCCTCGGTCCGTAAATTCGCGGACAGCCTGCTTTGTTGAAGGCAACAAATCTTTATTGTTATTTACAAGAGTGCCGTCAATATCGGAGGCAACAAGTTTAATACTCATCAAATCACCATAGATATTATAACAAATATGAATATTTTTTCAATAAAAAATCCCGCAGAAACTGCGGGATTATAATATTAATAATATGTTCTGAAGAATTCGTCCTCACGCTTCTTCTGAATAAAGATACCGATTATAATCAGTGCAATTACGATCGGCGAAGCATAGAGAAGAATGTTGAACGCTTCATTACCCGTCTTGGGAAGGTTTGCGTTGCCGGGAGTCGAAGAGCCGGAACCCGATGATGAATTACCGCCGCCGTTTGCGGTACCGCCTGCAGCGTTGTCATCAATAACAGATGGATCGGTAATATTGTTAGCCTTTGCCTCTTCGGTTGTCAGCGACTTTGCAATAGCGAAGTTATCAATTCTCGTCGCGTTGCCGTTTTCATCAACAGTATAAGCGTCGTAGTAAAGTCTGTCGCCTCTTATCTGTACAGCCGAGAACGTAGGATTGGAAACAGCCTGCGAATACTCTGCCGCGGGAATAGCGTCGCCTATGTCCTTTGTTTCATAATCCTTGACGCCGCTAACGCCGTCAAGTGCATAAACCGTACCCTGAGGCTTAACCTTTGCCTTATACTCGTTACCGTTATATGAAACATTTGCAGTCTGGGTCTTGACTATCTGATTGTCCTTCATAACGTCGGTACGCCAGTAAACGTGGTCGTGCCCCTCAAATACGAGGTCGATTCCAAGCTGCGGCATCAGCGAAGCAAGCTGATTGCGAAGCGCAACCGTTTCGTCATCATCGGAGTGAGGTCCGTTGGAATAAACTGCATTATGAACAGAAACTATCTTCCAGTCCGCATTGCTTGCTGCAGCGTCGTCCTTTAGCCATGAAAGCTGCTTGCTGTCAAGCGTACCGTCATCGTTAAGACTGTTTGAATTAAGAACAATAACGTGAACATTATTGTAGTCATAAGAGTAATAAACGCCCGTTTCCGTGGACTGATTCGGAAGATTATCGAGCAGCATATGGTCGGTCAGCGAGTAATCGGACTTCTCATGGTTGCCCGCCGTGGGAGCGAACGCAGTGCTCATAATATTGTCGGAAGCCGTGTTGAACAGCCAGTTCCACTGCTTGAAGTTAGTGCCCTTATCTACCTGATCGCCCGAAGAAAGCAGGAAATCGGAATCGGGGAACATATTATACGCAGTTTTAACAGTATTAGCCCATTTTTCGTACTGACGTTCTATACCGCCCTGAGCGTCTGTAGTATGGATAAACGTTACGAAATCGGAATTGTCGGCAGTTTCGATAATACCGGGATTGCTCCACCAGCCACGTGAAGCGTCACCGACACGGTAGTAATATTTCTTGCCGGGTTCAAGTCCCGTCAGTTTAACGGTGTGACGGTTAATGAAGAAATTGTAGTTAAGTATTCCGAACACGCCTAAGTCAATACCGGGATACTGCCTGGTCGTTCTTTCGGTCTTAGCCTCAACGCCTGACGTTGTCGGTGTGCCGGTAAATACAGCACCGTTCTCATAAGGAATTATTTCAATATCCGTTCCCTCAACGCCGACCTTTGTGAACCAGTTGATATTTCTCGTTGTATCGGTATCTTCGCCGAATGTAACGGAAACGCCTGTGGGCAGTCTTCTGTTCGCAACGGTAGCTTCAACCGGCACCTTACCTCTGTAAACAACAGTGGTATTAAGGTCTTCCGTTCCTCTGTCGGTTGTAAAGTCATAGATAAAATCGTAGAAATCGTAAGCGAAAACCTCAAAGAAGCTGTCGGTTACATAATCGTCAAGGAAGCTGTTTATAAGGTCTTCTATCGAACTGTAATCGGTAACATCGAGCGCAAAGATGAGCGCGGCAATATTACCCGCATTAACCTTCGGGACAGCGCCCGAAACAGTATTCAGGCCGTCAAAGACGGTTGACATAGCGGAACTGAGTATATCAATCTGAACATCCTCGCTCATAGCACCGAGGAATTTGACGGGATCAATCTGAATCGTGGGTAAGAGTTCATCCTCAAGCACGTCGTGAAGAACTATATCATAAAGACAGTCGTAAATCTCTCTTGCGTTTTCGCCGCGATAGAAACGGTCAAGAACATCGTTGACAAACTGATCGTCGCTCCTGTCCTCATCGCCGAAATACATATATGCAAGACAGCAGGAAATGATATCGCCAACATTACCCTTTCTGTCGGGGCTTCCGACACCGAGTGTATCATAGAACTTGGTGCACGGATAATCCGAGAGCTCAACAGAAGCGAATTTCGTAAGAATTCTTCTGACAAGATCAAGAGCATTGTCGGGATTGTCAATATACTTTTCCTGAAGCTGTGCGGCAACTGTTTTAAGCAAGGCTTTAATCGCAGTTTTGGTTATGCCCTCGGCAGCGCCTAAATCAACGCTGCTCAGCAGTGACATAACGGCGTTGGTGATATCAAACTGTTTTTCAAGATAATTATACAGTCCGCCCGCTTTCCTGATATCAGGGCCAATAGACATCTTAAGGAAATACTCAACGTATCTCGTACCGAAGTCAACTATATCGCTTCCGCCGTAGTTAAGCGCAAAGGCTTCGTATTTGAAGGGAGTGCTGTATGTAGTTCCGAACGCGGAAATAGGCTTGGTTTCGTCGCATTCAATTGTTTTATAGTTAACTGTAATCGAGCCGTCAGAAGCAGTATTGTCAAGAGTAATAATTCTCTTATAGTCGGGGAAAACCTGCATTGAAGCGGTAGCACAGTCAGTCATAGTTTCGCCGTTGTCGCTGACCCACTGTGCGATATCGTGGAAGTGAAGATGTCCGGTAAAGGTAAAGTGCATACCTGCGTCGGTCAGCTGTTCGCAAACCTCCTGCCAGTTGTCCAACGGGAATGCCTGCATGGTATCATCCTCATGAGTGTAGTGCTCAACAACGTTAAAGTGCGTCATACCGATAACGGTAAGACCCTGGCTGACAGCCTTACGGGTTTCATTGAGAACCCATTTCATAAGGTCGGGAGAAATTGCGCCTCTCGTCTCACCCTCGTCAAGACCTTTGGAGTGCATATCCGAGCTGTAGCACGCGGCATCGATTGCAATTAATCTGTAACCGCCGTCAAGCGTTGCGGCATAGGAAAGCTGGCCCGCTTCCTTACCCGCAGGCGGTGTATAGAACGAATCCGCAAGGTCATAACCGCAGTTCTTATATATTTCTCTGAAATCCTCGGGCTCGGTCCAGCGCGCATAAACATATTCTCCGTTACTGAAACGGGACGCATTTGCCTTCCTGATATCATGGTTACCGTCTATTACGAGAACCTGAATACCCGAACGCTGTTCAAAATCCTCGAGCTTTTTGGCAAGCGCGCGTTCAGCCTCGTATTCGCCGTTTCTGGCAAGGTCGCCGGGAATAATAAGATACTTCATTCCCGTCTGGGCAGCTGTATTCTCGTACTCCTCAAGCGCCGCGTCAACCAGAGCGGGCGTAAGATATGAAGTACTTGAATTAAGCGAGCAAGCCTGAATGAATTCATTGATATCGTTACCCATCATTGAGCGCGGATAATAATGCACGTCGCTGAGAAGTCCGACAGTAAGCACCTCGTTTCCCGCGGCTACCGTCGAAATAAGCGAAGTAGGCACAAACGATAAAATCAGTAAAAGAGTTATCGAAATTGCCAACGTGCTTTTCAATATTTTTTTCATGCAAATCTCCCCTATAATGAAAAAATACATATTTATATTATCACAATTGATTTTGAAATTCAACACAAAAAAGGCACGGATTTCTCCGTGCCCTGAAAAGTTTTCGTTTATCTCTCTTCTCTGAAGTACGACAAGCCGAGTGATGCGGGAGGAAGATTCTCTCTCTTTTTTCTTGCGCTGACGATAATAAGAACGATTATCGTGACGAGATACGGAGCTATCTTTATAATCTCCTGCTTGCTCATTGTCATATTGGGAACGATATCGTTGAGATAGTTGTGAACGATATAAAGTCCGCCGAAAAGAATCGAGCCAAAAATGCTGAGATTGGGACGCCATACAGTAAAGATAACGAGTGCTATCGCAAGCCAACCTCTGTCACCGAAGGCGTTGTTTGACCAGATACCCGTTGCATAGTCCATAACGTAGTACAAACCGCCGAGTCCCGCTATCATACTGCCTATGCAGGTCGCAAGGTACTTGTACTTGTTGACGTTGATACCCGCAGCATCTGCTGTTGCTGGATTCTCGCCGACTGCACGAAGCGAAAGGCCTATACGCGTTCTGTTAAGAATAAGCGTTACAACGATAGCGGTGATAATCGCAAAATACGCAAGGAAGCTGTAACGAAGGAAAACATCGCCGAACCAGCCGAGCTTTGATGCAAACGGCAAAGTCTTTGAATAAAAGCTGCTCGTTACCGTAAGCGTAATCGAAGGAACGGCAGAGTTCGTAATCTTAATAAGCGAACCGCCGAAGAAGTTACCGAAGCCTATACCGAAGGTGGTAAGAGCAAGACCCGTAACGTTCTGATTGGCGCGAAGCGTAGTGGTGAGGAACGAATAAATAAGTCCCATAATAAGCGAGCCTAAAAGACAGGCAATAAGCGGAATGAATATTGCGAGAAAAGCGTTTGCCTGACTCTTGTCAGCAAGGGAGTTTTCATACAGAAACGCTCCGATAACGCCCGATATACCGCCTACGTACATTATACCGGGAATACCGAGGTTAAGGTTGCCCGACTTCTCGGTAATAATCTCACCCGTTGAACCGTAAAGAAGAGGTATGCCCTGCATAACAGCGCGGTGAATAAACTGAACTAACATTATTTATTCTCCCCCTTCTTATTGAAATTAAGCTTATAGTTAATGAAGAATTCACTGCCTATAATGAAGAAAATGATAATACCCGTTATTATGTCCGAGAAGGAATCGTTAAGCTCGAACTTTGATGAAATCTCAACAGCGCCCTTCTGAAGGAAAACGATAAGCAGCGACGTAAGAACCATATAAATAGGATTGAATTTTGCAAGCCATGAAACGATTATAGCGGTGAATCCCCTGCCCGCCGCCGTATCCTTGGTAAGTGTGTGGTCAGTGCCCGAAACGAGCAGTACGCCCGCTATACCGCAGAGAGCGCCGGAAACAAGCATAGTTCTTATTATTACCTTCTTGACATTGATGCCTATATATTTTGCTGTGTTTTCACTCTCGCCGACAACGGCTATTTCGTAACCGTGCTTGCTGTACTTGAGATAGATATAAACAATGACTGTCAGTACGGCAACAATAACAATATTAAGCAGATATTTCTGATTGAGCACTGACGGGAACCAGCCCGCCTGAGTGTTGGGGTTGATAACACCGATTGCGCCCGAGCCCTTGGGAACTGACCAGACGTATGCAAAATACGAAACTATCTGCATAGCGATATAGTTCATCATCAGCGTAAACAGCGTTTCGTTGGTGTTCCAAATCGCTTTGAAAATTGCAGGTATGAGCGCCCAGATTGCACCGGCTATGATACTCGAAACGAAGATGACTATCATAAGCACGGGAGTCGGAAGCTTATTGCCGAGCAGTATCATACATGCCGTTGTCGCAAGACCGCCTATAAGCACCTGTCCCTCGGCACCGATGTTCCAGAATTTCATTCTGAACGCAGGAGTTACGGCAAGCGAAACGCAAAGGAGCATCGCGACATTCTGCAGAAGGCTCCATATTCTTCTCGTTGTGCCGACAGCGCCCTTGAACATTGTAACATACACGCTTAACGGGTTTTCGCCCGTAAGAAGAACTATAATTACCGCGCAGAAAACAAGAGCAACAAGAATTGAAGCAATTCTGATAAGCCACGACTTGCCGCGGGAAATGTCAGCCCTTTTGGTTATATGCATAAAAGGCTCTTTAACCTTTTCGTTACTCATCGCTCTTACCTCCCTTCGCATTACCCTTGGTCATAAGCAGACCGAGTTCTTCCTTTTTGGCTTCTCTGCCGTTTACTATACCGGTTACTCTGCCGCCGCAAACAACAAGTATGCGGTCGCAAAGCTCGATAAGCACATCCAGATCCTCGCCGACAAATATTACGGCAACGCCGTTTTCCTTCTGCTCGTTAAGCAGATTGTAAATCATATATGAGGAGTTGATATCGAGTCCTCTTACGGGATAGGCAGCCATCAGAACTGTCGGTGATGCGGCAATCTCACGGCCGACAAGCACCTTCTGAACGTTACCGCCCGAAAGACGTCTGACGGGAGTTTTGGCATCGGGAGTTACAACCTGAAGGTCTTCGATTATTTTTTCCGCAAGAGCCTTAGGCTGCTTTCTCTCAACGAATACCGACTTGCCCTTTCTGTAGGAGCGAAGCATCATATTGTCGATAATGTCCATGTTTCCGACAAGTCCCATACCGAGTCTGTCCTCGGGAACGAATGAAAGACGGACGCCGAGATTGCGTATCTGCATCGGAGTCTTATCCTTAAGGTTTTCGGTCTCGTTAGTCTTGGGATTGTTGTACAAGATTTCGCCGCCGCTTATCTTCTGAAGGCCTGCAATTGATTCAAGCAGCTCTCTCTGTCCGCTGCCCGAGATACCGGCAATACCGAGGATTTCGCCCGATTTTGCGGTGAAGCTGATATCCTTAAGAACCTGTACGCCCTCCTTGTTATAAAGGTCAACGCCCTTAACTATAAGTCTGTCGGTAGTGTCCTTCGGTTCGCTTCTCTCGATATCGAGGCTGATTTTCTCGCCGACCATCATTTCGGTCAGTATTGATTCGTTTGCCTCTGCAGTATTGATGGTGCCGATATACTTACCCTTACGCAGAACGGAAACTCTGTCGGAAATCTCAAGCACCTCATGAAGCTTGTGAGTGATGATGATTATCGACTTTCCGTCTTCGCGCATCTTGCGAAGAACGTTGAAAAGCTTCTGAGTCTCCTGAGGAGTAAGAACGGCGGTGGGCTCGTCAAGAATAAGAATGTCAGCGCCCTTGTAAAGCGCCTTGACTATTTCGACGGTCTGCTTTTCGGAAACCGACATCTCATAGATTTTCTTGTTGACGTCGATTTCAAAGCCGTATCTGTCGCAGGTTTCCTGAATCTTTTTTGCGGAAGCCTTAATATCATATTTACCCTCATCAAGTCCGAGTACAATATTCTCGGTCGCGTTAAAAACGTCAACGAGTTTGAAGTGCTGGTGTATCATACCGATTTTAAGATCAAGTGCATCCTTCGGCGACGAGATATTGACTTCTTTACCGTCAATGAAAATATGACCCTCGTCGGGATAGTAAATACCCGAAATCATATTCATAAGCGTGGTTTTACCGCTGCCGTTTTCACCGAGAATCGCCAGAATCTCGCCCCTGAAAACCGTAAGGTCAACATTTTCATTAGCGATAATATGACCAAAGGCCTTGGTAATACCCTTTAATTCAATAGCAGGATTTGCCATTTACATTCCTCCTGTTTTACTAAGCCTTTATAAAAAGGTTCCGTAAGCCCTTTTATCAAAGCTTACCATTAAAAGGATTAGGCGGGGCAAACTGGGTTGCCCCGCCATTGAAAAACTAAAGATTAATACTTCTCGTTAAGAAGAGTGATGCCGTCGATTCTCAGATCGAAGTAAGGAGCTGAACGGAAGTTGGACTCAAGGAACGCACCGTCCTTGATAACCTCGGTGTCGCCGGTGTAAGCTTCGTCTGTGTCAACGTCAGCAAGATAAGTGTCAACAGCTTTGCCGCCAACAGTGAACTTGGAGGTGTCGAATACCTTAACGGTACCTGCTTCGATAGCAGCCTTAACCTCGTCGATCTTAGCCTGAGTGCCTTCAGCAGCAGCCTTCTCGTTAACAGCTGTAAGCTCTACAGAACCGGTAGCGATTGTGCCTGTCCAGTCGGTATCGATTGCCTTACCTGCAGCAACCT
The DNA here is from genome assembly GCA_016290515.1 of Clostridiaceae bacterium. Lineage (GTDB taxonomy): Bacteria > Bacillota > Clostridia > Oscillospirales > Acutalibacteraceae > Fimenecus. The sequence continues at coordinate 8,184 of JAEEUJ010000015.1, read as the reverse complement.
GACCGATGATGTACTCGAAGTAGGGTTCCCAATTGATTCTTGAAGAAACAATGAAGGTGTTCGGGCACTGATCAACGGTGCTGCCGTTGTAGGAAACGTCGGGGATACCAGCGGTCTCACAAGCTGTGGGAGCGCCCATCGAGTCAGCGTGCTGGCTGATAAGCTTGCATCCGTCACCGATAAGAAGAGTAGCAGCCTCTTTTTCAGCTGTCTCATCATACCAAGAACCTGTGAACTGAACTTCCATAGTAGCGGTCGGGCAAACCGAACGTGCGCCAAGGAAGAATGAGGTGTAACCCGAAATAACTTCTGCATAGGTGAAAGCACCAACGTAACCGATCTTTGCATCTTCAGCCTTGAACTGGCCGGCTTCGATCATTTCGTTGAGCTTGAGGCCTGCAGCAACGCCTGCAAGATATCTGCCCTCATAGATTGAAGCAAATGCATTGTGATAGTTGTCAAGGCCTTCGGTATGAGCTCTTGTACCTGTTGCGTGGCAGAACTGAACGTCCTTGTACTCCTTGGCAGCCTGAATCATGAAGGATTCATGACCGAACGAGTCAGCGAAAACGATGTTGCAGCCCTGGTCTGCAAGGTCGGCAGCTGCTTCATAGCAGTCGTTGGTCTCATCAATGTTGGTCTTGATGATGTACTTAACGCCGAGCTTGTCGCAGGCAGCCTTAGCGCCGTTCATGAAGTTAAGGTCATAAGTTGAGTTTTCATCGTGAAGGAAGATGAAACCAACCTTAACCTTGGCAGCGTCAACAGCAGCGGGAGCAGTTGTTGTCGTATCGTCGGTTGTCTTGTTTCCGCATGCTGCGAAAACGCCGATCATGGCAACGACAAGAACGATTGCCATTACTTTAAGAAACTTTTTCATTTTTTTGACCTCCAAAAAAATTTTTGTGTGTTTTATTACAGCAAAGCAAACGCTTCGCTTAAATAACCGATTAATCCCTGAACACTATCTCGCCGGTTTCGTCGTTCATCGAATCGATAATGGCGAGCGATTCAATTCTGTAGCCCTTTTCCCTGAGCTTCTTTCCGCCGTCCTGAAAACCCTTTTCAATGACGATACCCGCACCTACAACAGTAGCACCTGCCTGATTGACAATATCAATAAGGCCTGTAAGCGCAGCACCGTTGGCAAGGAAATCATCGATAATGAGTATTCTGTCCTCAGGCTTTATATATTCCTTCGACACGATTACGGTGTTGACGTTGCCGTGAGTAAAAGACTCAACCTGACTGGTGTAAACAGAGTCCGAAACGTTTGAAGTCTTGCTCTTTTTGGCAAAAACAACGGGACAATAGTTAAAAGACTGCGCAGTTACACATGCTATTCCTATACCTGATGCTTCGATAGTAAGGATTTTGGTAACATTACAGTCTCCGAATAATCTATAAAATTCTTTTCCGATTTCGTTATAAAGGCGCACATCCATCTGGTGATTGAGAAAACTGTCAACCTTGAGCACATTCCCCTTTTTAACAACACCGTCGGATAAAATTTTTGCCTTCAAATAATCCATAACGAAATGACCTCAAAACAAAAATTGCGGAAAAATACCACAAATTTATAATACTATATTCAATACTTTTTTGCAATTGTCAATTTTGATAAGTTTAGGGCACATATTGAACAAAAAAGCAACAAATTGACAAAATTATACACTTATTAACTATACATTATGTTGTTTTGACTAAACACGCGAACACAATTTGTAGTGTTTTTTATGGGGAGATGCACAAGCCGTACATCTCCCCTGTTTTCGTTCTATATGCCTATTGTGATTATCTCAAACGGTTTATATTCGAGCGTATCGGTTTCGTACAGAACGTCCTCAAGCATATTCATTACCTTTACCGGTTTCGGGAATTTGAGAACGCCTCTCGTTCCGTCCTGCTCGGACAGTCTTACGATAACTGTCTCGTCCTTCTCGGACTGCTTCATAGCCTCAAGATACAGACCGTCAAAGGTGTTTGCGCACGATACCTCGGAATGTACAAGCGGAACGTTGTATTCGTAAGCGGTCTTGTTAATCTCCGCGCTCACGCAGTCGCCCGCATGAGGCATAATCAGATAGCAGAAATTGTGGAAGCCGAGATCGCTGTACGGATCGGGCCTTTCGGTAGCGCGAAGCAGGCTCAGACTCATTGAGCTTTCACCGAAGCCGACGCCGTATTTGCCCTCGTTGATAAGCGCTACTCCCCCGCCCGTTTCGGCTAAATCGCACCACTTGTGATGGCAGACCTCAAAGCGCGCCTGCTGCCAGCTTGTGTTTTTGTGTGTTTCACGTTTTATAAAGCCCGCGCTTAAATCACAGACAGCTTCACGGGTCAGAACGTTACAGTCAAACTGAGCCTTGACAAGCTTGTGCTTTTCCTGCCAGTCAACTATGTTTTCGACCTCAATGCCCTTTGACTGCTTGAACAGACGTATAATGCGCTTCCACTTGCTTTCGCCGATTTTAACAAGCACCGTAAGCTCGGCAACCTCGCTGTTTTTTGACAAAAGCTTCAGCGGCGATGCGAGTTCAAAGCCGAGTTCTTTTTCCTTGTAGTTCGGGAGTATATCCCATGCATCATAGACGCCGGGCTTATCGTCATAAACCTTAAGCTTATTGAATTCACCGTTAACCCATTCGCGGTTAAGCTCTTTGTCGTAAAGCGAGAGAATGCTGCCGTCATCGCCGAAGCTGATGATATAATAAGGCGTTTCAATCTTGTCGCCGATTTTTATCCAGGACGAGTCAGTTGTCGTCTTGTCTATCAGTTTACCGCTCGCCATAGCGGGCAGCGCGGGAACGGTCCAGAAGCCCTTTTTGCCGTGGCGCTGATTGAAGCCCTTTTCGTCCTCAATAAATGTTACGGCGGTACGCTTGAAATTAAGCGAATTAAAATACTTGTCGGTATTCTCGACGTTGAGTATAAGGTCAAGCTTTTTGTCAATCCACTCGTAATCCTTAACTGCGTCTTTATAAACGGGATTAATATGACTGCCGGGCAAAATATCGTGGAACTGATTGATAAGCAGCTTTTTATAGCATTTCGTAAGGACTTCCTTGGGATATCTGATACCCGTTGCAGCTCTTAAAACCGAGATAATCTCAGCCTCGCGCAGCTTGAATTCAAGGCTTCTGTTGTACTGCTTGAGTACGGATTTTGTGGTAAACGTGCCGCGGTGCATTTCGAGATAAAGCTCGCCGTCCCATTTGGCAAGTTTATCGTTATCTTTAAGGTTCTTTTCGAGGAACTCACTGCCGCCGACGTGCTCTGTTTTGGGCATAACGGAAAGCTTTTCGAAGCGTTTCATCATCTCGAGCATTTCCTCGGTAACTCCGCTGCCTCCGTCGCCGTAGCCGAACATTGACATAGTCTGTCCGCCGATATTCTTATCCTGATACGCTTCCCAGTTTTCCTGTATCTGTGAGGGCATATTCCAGGTTATGAAATGCGTCGGCGGTACGCAGGCACCAACCTCGCTGCCGTCAATTCCGCGCCAGATAAAGTTGTTGTGCGGGAAACGGTTTGTGTCGTTCCATGTTGACATTTTATTGGAAACGAAATAGTCAACACGGCTCTTTTTAAGAATCTGCGGTAAAATCCATGAATTGCCGAAAACGTCGGGAAGCCAGCAGTTATTTACGGTTTTGCCGAACTTCTCACGGAAATAATTCTGGCCGTAAAGGCACTGTCTGATAAGGCTCTCAGCTGAAGGAATATTACAGTCGGGTTCGACGTACATTGCGCCTACCGGTTCAAATCTGCCCTCTGAGACGCGCTTTTTGAGTTCATCAAACACTTCGGGATAATACTTCTCAAGGGTTTCGTAAGTATAGGCCTGAGTGTGAGTGTATTTGTACTCGGGGTATCTGTCCATAAGACGAAGCTGAAGAAGCACGGTACGAAGATTTTTCTGCACAGTGTGAATCCTGCGCCAGTAATACGCAAGGTCAAGGTGTGAGTGGGCAACGAGTGCAACGTCACCGTTACCCTTATAATCGGTATTTGAATAAATAACGTTTTCAATATACGACTTAGCCTCATCTATGCCCGTAATCGGTTCACAGTCAAAGTCGATACAGTTCATGGCGTTATTGAGTTCTCTGTTGAGAAACGCTCTGTAATCTTCGTTGAAAAGCTCGCTTCCCGCAATATCAAGAAGAACTTCAAAGTCATAAACAAGATCAAGTACCGCATGATTAACAGTACACAGATACGCGCCCTCAAAGACCTGACGGCATCCGCGAACGGACAACGACTCGGGATTGCGCTCATCATCAGGCTTGGAACGGTTATAGCCCTGCATTTCAAAATGCAGGGTTTCGCTGTCAATATAAGGTGACAGAAGTATTCTGTCACGGTTGGGGTCAACGCCGCCGACGTATTTTCCGTTTACCTTTACAACGATTTCGGCAGCCGTCTTTAAGTACAGCCAAAGTTCTTTTTCCCAGAGCTCGGCGGGTATTTTAACGTCACCCTTAATAAAAGAAGTGCCGTCGGGAGTGAAATACATATCGCCTTTTTTAAGCTGACGGTAATCGTCGGAATAGTATTCGTACTCGTTTTCATTTATCTGACGTGCATCTCTGATTGAAAGAGAGTCAATTTCATACAAATTTTCAAGTACATATCTTTTCAGCCAGCCGAAGCGGAGCGCGGTATATTCCTCGGGGCGCATACTGCGTCTTGTAACTTTAATATGACCCATATCCGACCTCCTCAGCTGTCCCAGAAAAATGGCTTTTTGCGAATGGCGTATATTTTGACGTTTTCGCCCTTATCGCGCTTTATTTCAGCCTTAATCCACTTGACGCAACGTTCAAGTATAAGACATTTCGAGCATTCGCCGCGGAAGACAAGTGTAAGCTCGCCATTGACGTAGCTCTCAAACTCGACCTCTCCTCCGTCACCTTCAATTTTCGGCTTTATAACATTTTCTATATAATCTTTCATATCAGCCCTCAACTATCTTACGAAGCTTGGATCTTATCGCTTCAAGCTCAGTATTTGCACTTTCCCTGTCGGGAGCGCAAACCGAATAATAAATCTTAAGCTTAGGCTCGGTGCCCGAAGGTCTTGCCGCAAACCATGTGCCGTTTGTAAAAACGTATTTCAAGACGTTTTCCTTCGGCAGACCGTCTATTCCCTGCGAGTAGTCAAGCACGCATTCGATACCGTCGAACAGCTCTTTGCCGTTTACTCTGAGGTAATCCATAACAGACTTAATCTTGGCTGTGCCTTCAATACCCTTGAGTACAAACGAATCAAGAACGTCAAGATAATAGCCGTACTGATTGTACAATTCTTCAAGTCTGTCAATGAGTGTTATTCCCAGCTTCTTGTAATATGTCGCCATTTCGGCAACAAGCATGGAAGCGAGCACCGCATCCTTATCGCGCGCATAAGTGCCTGTCAGATAGCCGTAGCTCTCTTCGTAGCCTATTACGAATTCTTTATCGCCGTTTTGCTCATAGCGGTAAATCTGATCGCCTATGTATTTGAATCCGGTTAAAGTATTTACTATATTCAGGCCGTAACTCTTTGCGATATTTGCGCCCAGATCGTTGGTAACTATCGTCTTGACAAGAGTTGATTTTGAATTAAGCGTATCCTTTTTGAATTTCAGCACAAAATCGACTAGCAGAGCTCCCATCTGATTGCCGGTAATAAGCTTGTATTCGCCGTTATGGAGTACTGCCGTTCCTATTCTGTCACAGTCGGGATCGGTGCCGATAACTATATCGCCTCCGACCTGCTTTGCCTTTTCAATTCCAATGGTAAGTGCGTCCTTTTCCTCGGGATTGGGCGAGCGCACGGTTGAGAAATTGCCGTCGGGAAGCTCCTGCTCGTCAACAACAACGACGTCATAGCCTTCAAGTATCTTTCTTACGGGAATATTGCCCGAACCGTGAAGCGGAGTATAGACAATCCTGAGATTGCCCTTTTCGGCGTAAACCGACTGCTCTTTTACAGCTTCAAGGAACTTGTCAAGCACATCGTCGCCGATATACTCAAGCATCCCCTGCTGCTTTGCACTTTCAAGCGGCAGATGCTCAATCTTTTCTATGTCGGTTATTGCATTAATATAACCGATAACCTCGTTTGCCGCGTCAGGAAGAATCTGACAGCCGTTATTGTCATAGAGCTTGTAGCCGTTGTATTCCTTCGGGTTATGGCTAGCGGTTATAACAATGCCGGCATCGCAGTTAAGATAACGTACGGTAAATGAAAGTACAGGCGTAGGCTTAAGCGAATTATACAGATACACCTTAATTCCGTTAGCCGTAAGCACCTGAGCAACATAATCCGCAAAGAGCTTTGAATTGTTGCGCGAATCATATGCTACTGCAACACTTGGTTCGGAGTATTTCTTATTAAGATAATCTGCAACGCCCCTTGTAGCCTTACTGACGGTATATCTGTTCATACGGTTGGCGCCCGCGCCCATAATTCCGCGCAGACCGCCCGTACCGAAGGCAAGGTCCTTATAGAATCTGTCCTCAATTTCCTTTTCGTCGGTAATAGCTTCAAGCTCGGCTTTTGTTTCTTCGTCAAAGCCCAGCCATTTGTTATATAAATCTCTGTAATTCATAGCAATCATCTCCATGTCGATTTTATCACAACAAAAAAATTCAGTCAATTAAAAATAAATAGTGAAATTTAATATACTTTATGATATAATCAGTTTATAAACCAAAAACGGAGGGTTATTATGGAAAAATTCAAACTCAATTTCGAGTATAAGGCGGGCAACACTGTCTATAAGACCAATCAGTTTGAAACTCCCGATTTCAAAATGGACTATGTTGCCGCTAAAAATCATATTCTTCTTAAGCTCAAGACTAAGGTTCCGCTTGAGATACTTGATCTTACGGTCACTATCCCCTATGAATTTGACTCGGACGACAGAGTATTCATGAACGGTTATCAGTCATGGACCGACTGCCGTGAGCTTTTTGTTGACGACGTTCCGCAGTACACAAATCCTTTCTCGACGCTTGTGTTCAGACACACTCTTCTCGGCGCTTCGGGTGCTTACAACTTCACCCAAAACGTTAAGACACCGGGTAAGTTCACGGGCTTTTCGTATATGTACGTTCGCCGCGGTGAAGAGTTTGATCTTTTCGCTTCTCTTACCGAGAGAACGGGCTATACCATCTTCATGACCGATTGCGCTAAGAACGAAATATACGCAAAGAAAGACCTTGACGGCGTTGTATTTGACGGCGAGTATGAAGTACTTAACATAGTAAACCTTAAAGGCTCCGATACTGAAGTTTTCGATAACTGGTTTTCAATTCTCGGCGTTGAAAAGCCGACAGTTAAGCCGATGAACGGCTATACCACCTGGTACAACTACTATCCGCATATCAACGAAAAGATAGTTACCGACGACCTTGAAGCTCTTTCTCAGGTTGATGCCGATATCGACATCTTCCAGATAGACGACGGTTTCCAGACCGCTACGGGCGACTGGCTCTCGGTTGACGCTGAAAAGTTCCCCAACGGCATGAAGGCCGAGGTTGACAAGATTCACTCAAAGAATATGCTCGCAGGTCTCTGGCTCTGCCCTCTCGGCGCTCAGTTTACCTCAAAGGTTCTCAAAGAGCACAAGGACTGGTTCATCAGAAAGCCCAACGGAAGACTTGTTCAGGCGGGTCCGAACTGGGGCGGTTTCTGCTCACTCGATATTGAGAATCCCGAAGCAAGAGCGTATATCAAGAACTTCTTCAACGTAGTTCTCAACGATTGGGGCTTTGACCTTGTCAAGCTTGACTTCCTCTACTGCGCTGCTATGATTCCCAATCATAACAAGACCAGAGGTCAGCTTATGTGCGAGGCTATGGACTTCCTTCGCGAATGTGTAGGCGATAAGAAAATTCTCGGCTGCGGCGTACCGCTGATGCCCGCATTCGGCAAGGTGGACTACTGCAGAATCGGTGCCGATATGGACCTTCGCTGGTACAAGCCTACCTTTGACCACAGAGAATTTGTTTCGACCATCAACACTCTCGGAAACACAATTTTCCGCCGTCAGCTTAACGGCAGAGCCTTCCTTAACGATCCCGACGTTTTCCTGCTTCGTGAGGATAATATGCACATGTCCTTTGAGCAGAGAAAGATTATCGCGACCGTCAACAAGCTCTTCGGCAGCGTTCTGTTCACCTCGGACAAAGT
>JAEEUJ010000153.1 GCA_016290515.1 Clostridiaceae bacterium | reverse complement strand
AATACGCTTTGACATCATTCTGCCTGCAACGCAGACGGTCTTTCCCTCAAGGGAATCGAAATTATCCTTAATCTCGGTACTGTGATGAGTAACGTCGAATTTCGTGATAACAAAGGGATCGTTACCGTTCTGCTGTAAATCGGTAAGCTTGTCCCTTCTGATTTTAAGAAGCTCGCCTATATTCTGAACGGGCTGCTGATTTTGCTGATTGTTCTGATTATCTGACATATTAAACATCCTTTAACAAAAGGGCGGTTATGCCGCCCTTGAATTACAGTCAATTATTTTGAAATCGCGGTAATCTTATAGGTTACTTCGCCGTTAGGTGTTTCAACGACTACCTTGTCGCCGACCTTGTGTCCCATAAGAGCCTTGCCGACGGGGCATTCGTCGGAGATTTTGCCGTTGATCGGATCAGCCTGAGCGAAGCCGACAATTCTGAATTCCTTCTTCTGCTTCTTGGAATCGGTAATAGTAACCTTTGAGCCTATATGAACGTTCTTGGTGCCTGCCGAAGATTCGTCAAAAATCTTGGCGTTTTTAATCATATTCTCGATTTCGCTTATGCGCGCTTCCAGTTTAGCCTGGTCGCTCATAGCTTCATCGTACTCGGAGTTTTCCGAAAGGTCGCCGTAGCTTCTGGCTACCTTTATTTTTTCGGCAGCTTCCTTTCTGCCGACTGTTTTTAACTGTTCGAGTTCGTCCTGTAACTGCTTAAGGCCTTCTGCGGTAAGTAAGGTTTCCTGAGGCATAGTATAAAAAACTCCCTTCGTTTTTCTTTACAAGTTAATTATTATAATTGAAAACAGAGTTAATGTCAAGCATTACAGTATATATTAAATATAATATTATATATGTTATTTTACTGAATCTATGGCCTTGAAATCCGAGAAAACCAGCTCCCCTAAGCTCTCAATACGGCAGTATTTATAAAGGGCATAAACAAATTCGAGTTTATTGACTCCCTGAGGTGCGGCCGCTTTTACTTTTTCGGGTATTTTCAACTCGTGTCCCCTGAAAACGTCGAGCATACCGGTTGACGGGTTTTTTATTATAACGGTATTGTTGAAAAGCTTGTAAAGATTGAACTGAGGCGAAACCGTAAAGTCGTACGACGAAAGTGTGCCTGCGCTCTTGCCGACAATTACGCTCAGACCGTATTCGCCGTATAGTCTGTCGCAGATTTCAACGTATGCCGACGGCTCGTCGGTCACTACGGTTATTTCACCCGCATATTCAGAAAAAGTCGGTAAATATTCGGCGTATTCGCCCTTTTTATCAATAAAGCAGAGCCTCAGCCGCGAATTATCCGCGCACCTGCTTTTCAGAAGTTCACGGGCGGTATTGATAAGCGCCGTCTGCAGAAAGCCCTCCACTCTGATTCTTTTGAAGTATACCGATGCTTCGGGTTTTTCTCCGCAAAACAGAACTCTGTCGGCACAGCTGCCGAGAAGTTCGCGCAAAACGGCAGGGTTGTCCTCAATCTGCTTACGGTAAATCCCGAGATAATAAAAAAAGGATTCCCCGCTTACGTTTATACGTTCAAGCTCCGGTAAAGGCTTCCTGAACAAACAGCGTATTCTCTTAATCGTTTTTTTCTCGTCTTCGAGTATTTTAACGACTGCAAACATAAAAAAAACACCTCGCATAAAAATATGCGGGGTGTTCAAATTTAATGATTGTCAGTTTGTAAGAAGCTCAAGTGCCTTCTGATACTGAGGGTCATCGCCCTGGTCGAGAATGGCAAGCTTGGAAGCCTGCTCGCTTGACAGCTTAACCTCATAGTCGGGCGTTAAGCCGACGCCGTTGTAGCTCTTGCTGACATAAGGCGTAATCTCGGCAACCGTAAGTATCAGCGCGCCGCCGTCGCTTAACTGGAAGCTCTGCTGCATAGTGCCGTTACCGGCTGTCTGAACACCGACAAGCTGAGCCTTACCGAAGTCACGCAAATCACATGCAAACAGCTCGGCAGGACCTGCCGTATTGCCGTTGACGAGGACCATCATTCTCATCTGTATGCTGTCAGCATCCGCAGTGAACGTATCAATAACCGTACCCTCTTTATTGGTAGCGGTTGCAAGTGCGCCGTTGCCGTCGCTGGCAAGCGGAACGAGTACGTCAAGCGCGTCGCAGGCATACTGAACAGTGCCGTTTGACGTGTCGCGAAGGTCGAAAACAACACTTGCCGCGCCGTCCTGCATAAGCGCCTTTATGGCCTTTTCAAGCTGAGAAGCGGTGGTCGAATAGAAGTCGGTAATTTTAATATAGCCGACGGTTCCGTTCTTTGAGTAATACACGCTCTGAGCGCTGTAACCCTTGACAACACCTGCTGCCTGCTCTTTTCCGTCGTGCATGAAGCGAACGGAGATTGAGCTGAGTCGGTCGCCCGTAAGCTTTTCAATCAAGTCCTTGTAGTTATATGCCGTAACGGTTTCCTCATCAATGGCAACAATTCTGTCGCCCTTGGAGATACCTGCCTGAGCCGCAGGAGAACCCTCTGAAACCTGAGCGGCAATTATTGCAGGGTCGGAAGCATCAAAATACGCGATAATGCCTACGCCGACCTTCTCACCCTTCAACTCATTGGAATATGTTTCGTATTCCTCAGCGGTAAGATAGTAGCTGTACTTATCGCCCAGGCCGTTGGCATAGCCCTCGGAAACCTGAGAATTAAGCAGGCCCTCGTTGACGAAGCCGTAATAATTGGTGCGGACGATGTCGTCAATTTCGGAAACGTTGGAGTACATTCTCGCTCTGTCGGGCAGATCCTTAATAAGATTGTTATAAGTTTTCATGGACACGCTCATAGTGACGGCTACGGTTATCGCAATTGCGATAAACATTACCGCGAGAGCCAATCCAAGGGGAATTTTTCTGTTCATAGAAGCCCCTCTCTCGTTAAGATTTATCAGTTATGAGGAACCCCGGGAATCCAAGGTTCGGGATTAACGCGGGAACCGTTGATAATTACTTCAAAATGAAGATGCGCGCCGGCATGGGGATTACTGCTTGACGGACGCGGATAAACGTTGCCGGTATTGCCTACATAGGCGATAATCTGTCCCTGAGCAACGTGTGAGCCCGAGGAAACCGCAACCGAGCTGCAGTGTGCGTAACGTGTGCTGACGCCGTTTCCGTGGTCGATGGTTACGAAGTTTCCGTAGCTCCACGATGAGCCTGAACCGCCGCCTGCGAACACTACCGTACCCGCTGCTGCGGCTCTGATAGCCTTGCCGTACGTATTGCCCGTAGCGCCCTTAGTGATAAGGTCTATACCCTTATGTCCCGAATAGCTGCCCCACCAAGCGCTCGCTACAACGCCCGAATACTGAAGCGGTAAAATCATGCCCTTCGACGAAACGGGATAATCGCCTATCGAGTCTCCGCCTTCAATTGTACCCGAGCCCTGTGAAAGGAGAGCCGCCTGCTGACGGTTATACTCTTCCTCAGCCGCCTGAATGGAAGCAATTGCCTCTCTGTACGCCGCGGTGCTCGCGTCAAGCTTTGAGATTACGCTCTCAATCTGACCGACCTTTTTCTCCATAGTGGCCTGCTTGGAAGCAATCTCGTTGCGTGAGGACTGAACCTCGCTGCGTTTTGAAACGATTTCGGCCTTCTCAGCCTCGATAGCAGCCTTTTTCTCCTCCTGCTCGGTCTTCTTCTGGGTGATTGATTCAAGCATTTCGTTAAGGCTTTTAATCTCATTTTCAAGGCTTTCTATAACCTGAGCGTCGTGTCTGGAAATAGCCTGAACGAGTTCAAGTCTCGTAAGGAAGGATTCATAGTCTTCCGCGCCGAGAAGTATCTCAAGCGACGAGGTCTCGCCCGCCATATATGAAGCACGCATTCTCTCGACAAGCAGATCATAAGTCTCGTCAATCTTTGCATTGAGAGAATCAATCTGAGCGTTGGTCTGGTTAATCTCATTCTCAAGCTGAGTTATCTCGGCTTCGTACTGACCGATAAGCTGATTCTTTGCCGAAATATCTTCATTGAGCGCGCCAATCTTGTCATTATAGACATCAAGCTGATCCTGCATATCGTTGATGTCCTCCTGAAGCTCGGCAACAGACTTTTCCTGATCCGACTTCTTGGAATTGTTGGCGTCAATTTTCTTTTCGATTGCATCAATCTCGGCCTGGAAGTCTCTTGCGGCAGACGTCTTCATCGAAGTGCCGGTAAAGAGTACAACAAGAACCGTAAACATTGATACAAGTCTTAAAAAGCTTTTTTTCTTATCATTCATTGTTGACGATACTCCTTTGCTCTTTAAGATACTTATTCATCGAAACCATACTTCCCACACCGCCGGTAAAGATACCGATAACGGCAAATGCGGCTAAAATGTACCAGATATAATCAGTGAATTCAACGAACTTAAAGCCAAAGCCGAACATATTAACTGTCGATGAGAACGCGTAAACAATCAGCTCATATATACCCCAAAGCAACAGCAGCGAAACCACGCTCGAAATAATGCCGAGCAGTATGCCCTCAATAAAGAAGGGCCAGCGGATAAAGCTGTTGGTCGCGCCTACCGCCTTCATAATATTTATTTCAAGCTTACGCGAATACATAGTGATTCGAACAGTGTTCGATATAATAAACAGTGAAACGAGGAACAGCATAAGCACAAGT
>JAEEUJ010000152.1 GCA_016290515.1 Clostridiaceae bacterium | reverse complement strand
TTTTTTAACAGAAGCGTTGTAATTAGACCGGCAAGTATGAGCGACACGGAAGCGACAGTATTAAGACAAACACTTACCGCCTGACAAATGTGACATCCCTCGCCGACACAGTCGTGGTCCGCCTCTGCGATTATAAAGAGAGAAGAAAACATAAACAAAGCTATCAGCAAAATGCTGATGACTGTACACAGCTTTTTGAAACGCTTTGTCATAAAGTCCGCCTCCCTCTTTGAAAATTTATTTAATTCTAACGCTAAAAGAGCTTTTTGTCAATAATTAAGGACGGCTCGGTGAGCCGTCCTTTAATACTGTATTCTTATATAATCCTTATTCCGACTTAAGTCCCTTTTTGACAAGCAGTTCCTTAATCTTGTCAGCGGGGTTAAGCAGTCTGCTTATAGACATATCATGGTTGAGGGTGTCGATAATGTAGGAAAGATACTTAGACATATCAACCTCGCAGTACCATTCGCGCTTGAGAAGCTCGGGAGTTCTGTAAACGAGGTTTGTTGTAAATACCTTTGTGATGATGCCGTTTGCGAAGCTTTCGTCGAACTTTTCAAGTCCTTCGCAGAAAAGGCCGAATGCCGAGAAAACGAAAATTCTCTTGGCGCCGAGGTCCTTGAGCTTGCCGGCAACGTCGAGCATCGATTCGCCCGAGGAAATCATATCGTCAACTATCATAACGTCCTTGCCCGCAACGTCGTGGCCGAGGAATTCGTGAGCGATAATCGGGTTTCTGCCGTTTACGATTTTGAGTAGTCGCGAAGCTTGTAGAACATACCCAGTTCAAGACCGAGAACGGTTGAATAGTAGATGCATCTGCCCATGCCGCCCTCGTCGGGGGAGATAACCATTGTGTCTGCAGGATTCATGCTGATATCGGGAACATTGTTTACAAGAGCCTTTATCATCTGATAAACGGGCTGAACGTTCTCAAAGCCCTTGAGCGGGATTGCGTTCTGAACTCTCGGGTCGTGAGCGTCGAAGGTGATGATGTTGTCAACGCCCATAAGATTGCAGAGCTCCTGAAGCGCAAGCGCGCAGTCAAGCGATTCTCTGGAGGTGCGCTTATGCTGTCTGCCCTCATAGAGCATGGGCATAATAACCGTGATTCTGTGAGCCTTACCCGCAACAGCGGCGATAGCGCGCTTTAAGTTTGCGTAATGCTCGTCGGGAGAAAGCGGTACGTCCTGACCGTACATTTTGTGAGTGATGCCGTAGTTGAATACGTCGCAGATAATAAAGAGGTCGTAGCCTCTGACCGATTCCGAAATTGTGCTCTTGCCTTCGCCGGTGCCGAAGCGGGGGAAGGTAGCGTTGATGATGTAGGAATCTCTCTCATAGCCCGCAAAAGCTATTGAATGCTTATGCTCGGACTGCTTCTGGGCGCGCCATTTAACGAGATAGCGGTCGATTTTGTGCGCAAGCTCCTCACAGCCGGGAAGGGCGATGATACCGAGTGCGCCGTAGGGTATTGTGGTAAACTCTTGTGAATAGTCAGGCATGTTCTTTTCCTCCGAGAAACGTATTTAATTTTGCTTACAGTAACATTTTACTATATAAAGCAGAAATATTAAAGTGATTTTTTGACCTTTTTTCAAATTCTACAAATGCGCCTTTTTAATTGCAAAAGTTTGAAATTATTTGTACAAATTGACGCATTTTGTCAAAAATAAAAAGCCGCATAATTAAATGCGGCTTCGCTGTTATTTGTTTGTCATGCCGTTGAGGCCTTCCATAAACAGGGTTTTGAGAATAATGGCAATTTCCTCAGCGCTCTTGCGGCTGTCGCTCTCGTCCGAAAGCCAGTAGCGGAGTATTCCGACGGTGCCTGACTCAAAGTAGGAAATGATATAAATGTAATCGTTTTTACCGTATGACTTAATATAGTCCTTGGGAACGTTTGAGAAGCAGCGTCTTGAAATGATAGCGCGCATCTTGAGCAGGAAGTTGATATCGCCGTTGTCGCTTAAAAGCGCGTAGCAGATATCGCGGTTTTCGTCAAGGAAATAACAGAAATCGCGGAACACCTTAAGCTCGTCGCCGTTCGATTCCGCAAGGCTTTTCACAAGTACCTCGTCGAACTCCTCGCAAAGCTCGTTTTCAATCTGCTCAACAAGGTCATAGATGTCCTTGTAGTGAAGGTAGAAAGTGCCTCTGTTGATTTCCACAAGATCGGTAAGTTCACGTACGGAAATCTTCTTGATGCTCTTCTGTAAAATGAGCTTCGTTACGCCCTGCTTGAGCAGACGCTTAGTCCTTTTAATTCTGTTATCAATCTTCTGTTCTGCCATAGCAATCACCTCTTAGAAAACTGTTTGATAATTGACGGATGTATTATAATACACTTTTGTCTATAAATCAACACTTTCTCAAGCATTTTTTTGAAATTAACCAAATATTGTATTTACTTTTATAAAACTATATGATATAGTTAATCGATATGTACATTTTGCTGACAGGAAGGTGAAAAAATGGCTGCAAAAATGCTTGACGAGGTACTCGAAAAGGAGAAGCTCGCCTCTCAGAATGAACAGAACGCCCGTGACGAGGCGCAGAGAATAATCGAAAACGCCGAGCAGAAGGCTCAGCAGATTATAAAGGACGCCGAAGCCGCGGCTGCCGACGACGCGAAGGCGAAGCTCGACGCCGCCGAAAAGCAGGCTGAAGAAATGCTCGACGGTGCGAAAAAGCAGGCTCTTGAAACAATAGAGCAGTTAAAGCACGGCGCCGACGACAGATTTTCCGAAGCGGTCGGCAAGGTCAAGGAGATTATTTCCGAGTAACAGATTTTATATTTACCCGAAAGCGAGGTGAGGACTTACGGCAAAACTGAAAATGCAGAAAATTGAGCTTATAGCACTGCTTGAGGACAGTAAAAAGATTATCGACTTTTTACAGCGCAAGGGACTCGTTGACGTCTCTTCCCACGAGTTGCCCGAGAGCATGTACGCCTTTGACACGTCGTACAATATTTCACAGTTTGAGAAATACCGCTCAACCGCGGCTGCGGCCAAGGAAATTCTGAATTATCACGCGCCGAAAAAGACTTCACTTGTGGATTCGTTCAGACCGCCGCGGGAAATGGAGCTTTCCGAATTCCTCGATTTGGCGGATGACGCGGACCTGACTATGCAGAACTGCTTCGACATAATCGAAGCGGGACGCGATATACAGCAGGCAAAGAACGACATTATCAGGCTCGAAACGGTCAACTCGTCGCTGAGCGTGTGGGAGTCGCTTGACATCCCGCTGAAGAGCGCGCCGACGAAGTTTACTCAGGTGCTTGTCGGTACCTTCCCCGATTTGCAGACCGAGCAGACCATAGGCGAAAAGCTCGCCGAGCTTGTGCCCGACATCGAAGCGTACGAAATCGAGTGCGCGTATTCGAGCGATATGCAGTCGTGCGCGGCCGTGCTGTGCATGCAGACGGATGCCGAAAGGCTGCTGGAGGCGCTGAGAAGCTTCGGCTTCGTCAAGCCCGGTGAGATGCCCGACAGACCCGTAAGCGAGGTTATTGCCGAGAACCGCGAAAAGATAGCGGAGCTCGATAAGGAAATTGAGGACAAACGCGAATATATACGCGGCTTTGAGAGCGAGCACGATAAAATTGACTTCATCATTGATTACTATCAGTTGAGAGTTGATAAGTACGAGGCGCTCAAGAAGCTTTCGGTTACGGACAGAGTTTTCTATCTGTCGGGTTACGTGCCTGAGAAATATGCCGGCAAGGTCGTAAGCGCGCTGGAGGAAAAGTACTCGGCGGCAGTAACGCTGTCGGAGCCCTCGGATGACGAGGACGTTCCCGTAATGCTTGAAAACAACGCGTTCGGCTCGGCGGTCGAGGGAATAACGGATATGTATTCCCCGCCCGGTAAGTACGACATCGATCCGAACAACATAATGGCGTTTTTCTACTACGTCTTCTTCGGAATGATGTTCTCGGACGCGGGCTACGGACTGTTAATGGTAATTGCGACCGCATTCGTACTTTGGAAGTGCAAGCCCGAGGGCGAGAAACGCAAAACGGTATTTATGTATCTGTTCTGCGGAATATCGACGGTATTCTGGGGAATAATGTTCGGCTCGTTCTTCGGCGATGTGATAAATACGGTCAGGGTAAACTTCCTGCATCTGCCCGAAATGCGGCTGCACGTGTGGCTCAATCCGCAGGGCGACGACCTGATGCTCACGATGCTCTGGTGCTTCCTTTTCGGTATCATCCATCTGTTCGTCGGCGTCGGAATCAAGGCATATATGCAGTGGCGCGACGGCGATAAGTTCGGCGCGATAGTCGATCCGCTCGGAATATATCTGGCGGTCGGCGGCGCGGCTCCGATCTGCGCGGGAATGATAATTGAGGTGCCCAAGACGATAACCGATATCGGTAAGTATTGCGCTCTCGCGGGCGTGGTGATAATAGTTCTCACCGCAGGCAGAGCCTCAAAGGGTATCTTCGGCAAGCTCGGCGCGGGACTTTACGCGCTTTACAACACGGTTTCGGGCTATCTCAGCGACGTGCTTTCGTACTCGCGACTGCTTGCGCTCGGACTGGTAACGGGCATTATAGGCTCGGTTGTAAATATGATGGGCAGCCTGCCGCAGAATATGATAATCAAGGCGGTGCTGTTCATTATAGTTTTCG
>JAEEUJ010000151.1 GCA_016290515.1 Clostridiaceae bacterium | reverse complement strand
TCGGGATTGAGCTTTATAAGCTCCTCTGCGGTGAAAACGTCCCTGTCATAAGACGAGCCGTAAAGTCCCGTCATCATCTGAAGTCCGAGTTCAAAGCCGTATTCCTTTATGAGCCGTGAAGCGTTACGCACGTCGTCCGCGGTATGGCCTCTCTCATTAAGCGAAAGCACGCCGTCATCCATGCTCTGAGCGCCGAGTTCAATGGCGCTGACGCCGTTCTTTTTGAGGATATTCAATATCTCCTCATTAATACAATCAGGGCGTGTGGAAATTCTCACGCCCTTGAATAAACCCTTGTTTATATATTCATTTGCCCTTTCAAGAAGGCAAAGCATATAGTCCCTGTCAATAGCCGTAAAGCTGCCGCCGAAAAATGCAATTTCCGAAGTCTTTGCGTCAACCCTTCCGCTTGAAAGCGCAATCCTGCACGCCTCGTCAACGTCCTGCGGCTTAAGTCTTTTTGTAAAGCCCGAAATGGTGCGCTGATTGCAGAAGCTGCAGGTGTGCGGACAACCCTCGTGCGCGACGAAAAGCGCTACGTTTACGTGCTTCACAGTCCCATCAGCTCCAGTGCCTGACGCGCAGCCTCCTGCTCAGCCTTTTTCTTTGAGCCGGCAACGCCTCTGCCGATTACGTTTGAATTGAGATGCGCCTCAACCTCAAATCGCTTGTCGTGGTCGGGTCCCGATTCGCTGACTAAAACATAGGTCAGCTGCTCGCCCGCATTACGCTGAATGACCTCCTGAAGCATGGTCTTATAGTCCTTGAAACTCGGAGTGGTTTCAACGTAGGGCGCAACACATTTAAGTACAAATTTTCTTGCTTCCTCAATACCGCCGTCAAGGTATATAGCCGCTATCAGCGCTTCAAAGGCGTCGGAAAGCACGGAGGCTCTCTGTCTGCCGCCCGTCTTTTCCTCACCCTTGCTGAGAAGGATGTAATCGCCTAAGTTAATCTGCCTTGCAAACTCAAAAAGCGATTTTTCGCAGACCGCATACGAGCGAAGTTTGGTAAGGTCGCCCTCAGGCTGATTCTTATGCTTAGTGAAAAGATACTCGGCGGTGATGAAGCCGAGCACTGAGTCGCCTAAGAATTCAAGTCTCTCGTTGTCCTGATGCGGCAGAGAATTCTCGTTGGCATAGGACGAATGCGTAAGCGCTCTTATAAGAAGTTCTTCATTTTTGAACGTATATTCAATTTTATTTTCGAGTTCTCTCATAATTGCATTTCCTTCATAAAGCTTTTAAGGTCGTTCATCGCCCGCAGCGACAGCTTCATATACCGCTCGGATTTGTCGCGTATTTTGTCCTCAAGCGGCGGCAGAACACCGTAATTGGCGCCCATCGGCTGAAAATTCTTAACCGTTTCGTCGCTGATATAACGCGACAGAGCGCCCATCATAGTCGTTTCGGGAAGGGTAACGGAAGCCATGCCGAGAAGCCGTCTCGCACAGTTGAGACCTGCCAGAATTCCCGACGAAGCTGACTCCATATAGCCCTCGACGCCCGTTATCTGACCGCCGAAAAAGATAAGCGGATTGTCACGCATTGAAAAGTCGGAATTCAGCAGCGTAGGCGAGTTTATAAAGCTGTTTCTGTGCATAACGCCGTAACGCAGGAATTCCGCGTCGTGCAGTGCGGGAAACATTGAAAACACGCGTTTCTGCTCTGAAAATTTCAGATTGGTCTGAAAGCCTACAAGATTATACATTGTACCCTGCGAATTCTCTTTGCGAAGCTGCAGATTCGCCCACGGTCTGTGGCCTGTTCGCGGGTCGGTAAGTCCGACGGGCTTTAAGGGGCCGTAGCGCATTGTGTCCTTTCCTCTCGAAGCTAAGACCTCGATGGGCATACAGCCCTCATAAACGTCCTTTCGCTTGTCAAATTCATGAACGGGAGCGCCCTCAGCGTTTATTATCGCCTCATAAAACGCTTCGTACTGCTCCTTATTCATAGGACAGTTGATATAGTCATCCTCGCCGCCGCGGTCATAACGCGACTGGGTGAAGGCGTACTGCATATCAATACTGTCAGCCGCAACAATAGGCGCCGCAGCGTCGAAAAAGGACAGAGCGTCGCCGCAAAGTCCTTTTATGGTTTCGGAAAGCTTCTCGCTTGCAAGCGGACCGGCGCAGATTATTACGGCGTCGGCTTCGGGAAGCGAAGAAACCTCCTTATTGATTACGTTTATATTTTCGCAGCCTCTTATCTGCTCGGTGACAAGGTCGGAAAAAAGCTCCCTGTCAACTGCCAGCGCACCGCCCGCAGGTACCGCCGTCTTCAGAGCGGCATTCACGCAGACAGAGCCGAATTCAAGCATTTCGGTCTTTAAGAGACCTGCCGCGGAATTCAGCCGCTGAGCCTTGAATGAATTGGAGCAGACAAGCTCGGCAAATTTTTCGGATTTATGGGCAGGCGAAAAGTGTTGCGGCTTCATTTCGTACAAATCCACCGCAATACCTGCTTTATTCAGTTGCCAGGCGGCTTCGCAGCCCGCGAAGCCCGCTCCGATAACTGCTGCCTTCATTAATTAATCCTCTTTTTTGGTTCTCTTTTTTCTTTCTGCCTTCTTCTCGTAGCCGCAGCCCTCGTTAAGACAAACGAGCAGACCGCCCTTTCTCTTGAACAGCGACTTGCCGCAATTCGGGCAGATTTCGTCGGTCGGCTTATCCCAGGTCATAAAGTTGCACTCGGGATAGTTGTCGCAGCCGTAGAAGGTATAACCCTTTCTCGACTTCTTCTCGATAACCTTACCGCCGCAGACGGGGCATTTGGCGTTGGTCTGAACGACGAAGGGCTTGGTGTTCTTGCACTCGGGGTAACCCGGACAGGCAAGGAACTTACCGAAACGTCCTACTTTGACTACCATCATACGTCCGCACTTCTCGCAGGGGATGTCGGTTACGTCCTCCTGAAGCTGAATCTTGACGCCGCTCATATCGGCCTTAGCCTTTTCAAGCGTATTTTCAAAGCCGTCATAGAAGTTGTGGAGCATTGCGATATAATCAACCTCGCCGCTCTCGACCTTATCAAGGTCGGATTCCATGCTGGCGGTGAACTTAACGTTGACAATATTCGGGAACTGCTTCTTAAGAAGTCCCGTAACCGCCTCACCGAGTTCGGTGGGCTTAAGCTGCTTCTTCTCACGCTCAACGTATTCACGGTTGAGTATGGTGGAAACTATTGAAACGTAAGTACTCGGTCTGCCGACGCCCGTTTCCTCAAGCTCCTTGATAAGCGAAGCCTCGGTAAATCTCGCAGGCGGCTGAGTAAAGTGCTGATTGCCGTCGAGCGCCTTGAGCTTGAGAGCGTCGTTGTCCTTCATTTCGGGAAGTACGCTCTCGGTCTCCTCTTCCTCGTCGGTGCTTACCTCGTAAATACGGGTATAGCCGTCAAACTTAACGTTGTAGCCGTTGGCAGTGAACAGACAGAACTTTCCGTTCTTTCTGTCGGCGGCGGTAGCCGCGCTTACGTCAACCTTAACCGTGTCCTGAACGCAGGCAGCCATAAGGCTTGCCATAAAGCGCTTCCAGATAAGCGAGTAAAGCTTATACTGCTCGCTTGTAAGGCTGTCCTTAACCTTCTCGGGATCAAGAAGCGGATTGGTCGGTCTGATAGCCTCGTGGCCGTCCTGAGCGGAAGCCTTGGTCTTGTAATATCTCGGCTTCTCGGGAAGATAGCTCTTGCCGTAGTTGCTGAGAATATACTCGTTACCGGCTGCTCTCGATTCCTCGGAAATACGAAGCGAGTCGGTTCTCATATAGGTTATAAGACCCATTGTGCCCTCGCCCTTGATTTCCATACCTTCGTAAAGCTCCTGAGCGATTTTCATCGTTCTCTGAGCCTGGAAGTTAAGCTTTCTCGAAGCCTCCTGCTGAAGCGTTGAGGTGGTGAAGGGCGGTGCGGGCTGGCGCTTTCTCGTGCCCTTCTTTACCGAATCTACGATATAGTCAGCGCCGTCAAGACGCGCAAGATATGCGTCCGACTGCTCTTTGTTTTCAATTTTAGCCTTACCCTTTTCGTCAGCGGTAAGCGTAGCGGTAAACGCTCTCTTTGACGAAGGGGCGATAAGCTTTGCGTCGATGGTCCAGTATTCCTCGGCGTTGAAGTTGCGGATTTCGTTCTCGCGGTCAACGATAAGTCTTACCGCAACGGACTGAACACGGCCGGCTGAAAGTCCGCGTCTTATCTTCTGTGAAACGAACGGGCTGAGCTTATAGCCGACGATTCTGTCGAGAATTCGTCTCGCCTGCTGTGCGTCAACGAGGTCCATATCAATCTTCTCGGGATTCTGCATACCCTTGAGAACGCTCTGCTTATTGATTTCGTTGAACTTAACGCGGTTAAGCTCGTCGGTATTAAGTCCGAGAACCGTTGCAAGATGCCACGAAATCGCCTCTCCCTCGCGGTCCGGGTCGGTTGCGAGATAAACCTTATCGGACTCTTCAACCATGCCCCTGAGCTCCTTGACAAGCTTTTCCTTGCCCTTGACTATCGCGTACTTGGGAGCAAAGTCGTTCTTGATGTCGACAGAGAGCTTTGCTGCGGGCAAATCTCTGACGTGACCGACGGATGCGGTTACCTTGTAATCCTTTCCGAGATACTTCTGAATAGTCTTTGCTTTTGAGGGTGACTCAACAATAACTAATTTTGACA
>JAEEUJ010000150.1 GCA_016290515.1 Clostridiaceae bacterium | reverse complement strand
TTTCGACTGGTCCGACACCGAGAACAACCGTCTTCTCTTCGAGATGACCGCCAAGTACGGCACTCCTTACTTCTCAAACTACATCAATTCCGATATGGAGCCCTCGGACGTACGTTCAATGTGCTGCAGACTCCGTCTTGACCTTCGTGAGCTTCGTAAGAAGTCAGGCGGCTTCTTCGGCTCGGGCGAGTCAACCGGCTCTGTCGGCGTTGTTACAATCAATATGCCGAGAATCGCTTATCTTTCGGCTGACGAGGACGAGTTCTTCAAGAGACTTGACCACATGATGGACATCGCCGCACGTTCGCTCAAGGTTAAGAGAACGATTATAACCAAGCTTCTTGACGAGGGACTTTATCCCTACACCAAGAGATATCTCGGTACCTTCAACAACCACTTCTCAACCATCGGCCTTCTCGGTATGAACGAGGCGGGACTCAACGCAAAGTGGCTTCGTGCCGATATGACGCACAAGGAAACTCAGGAGTTCACCATCAAGACTCTCAATCACATGAGAGAGTGCCTTTCCGACTATCAGGAGGAGTACGGCGACCTCTACAACCTTGAGGCTACTCCGGCTGAGTCGACAACCTACCGTCTTGCAAAGCATGACGTAAAGCGTTATCCCGATATCATCACCGCTAACGAGAACGGCACACCTTACTACACCAATTCTTCCAACCTTCCCGTTGGCTACACCGATGATATTTTCGATGCTCTTGCTATTCAGGACGACATCCAGACTCTCTACACCTCGGGTACCGTATTCCACGCCTTCCTGGGCGAAAAGCTTCCGAGCTGGAAATCTGCGGCCGACCTTGTAAGAAAGATTGCCGAAAACCACAAGCTTCCTTACTACACCATTTCCCCGACATACTCGATCTGTAAGGATCACGGTTACATTCCGGGCGAGCATTTCACCTGCCCCGAGTGCGGCGAAAAGGCTGAGGTTTACTCGAGAATCACAGGTTACTACCGTCCCGTTCAGAACTGGAACGACGGTAAGGTTCAGGAGTACAAGGACAGACTTACCTATGACGTAATCAACAAGGACGAACCCCACGTCAGCCGCGAGGCAGTCAACGAGGAGTGCGAATGTGACGCTTCACCGCTTCTTGACGGCGACACGACGCTTCTCTTTGCTACCAAGACCTGCCCGAACTGCAAGGTTGCAGCTTCGCTTCTTGACAAGGCTGGAATGAAGTACTCCAAGATTTACGTTGAGGATAACCCCGAGCTTGCAAAGGAACTCGGACTTAAGCAGGCTCCCACGCTCGTAGTAAGAAGAGCAGGGGAAACCGAGAAAATAGTTAACGTTTCAAATATTAAGAAGTATATTGAGGCATAAACAATGTATGATATTATTATCATAGGCGCAGGGCCTGCCGGTTTAACGGCGGCCTTGTATGCTTTAAGAGCGAATAAAACCGTCCTTCTTATCGAGAAGGCGACCTTCGGCGGTCAGATTACTTTCTCGCCCAAGATTGAGAATTATCCCGGCTTTGAGGCCGTTGACGGCAACGCGCTTGCCGACAGCTTCTTTGAGCAGGTTACGGCGCAGGGCGCTGAATTTGAACTTGAGGAGGCAACCGCGATTATCGACAACGGTGCGACCAAGACCGTTGTCACCGATTGCGGCGAGCACGAAGCGAAGGCGGTAATTATCGCCACGGGCGCCAAGCACAGAATGCTCGGTGCAGGCAACGAGGAAAACTTTGCGGGCAACGGCATTTCCTTCTGCGCGGTCTGCGACGGCGCGTTTTACGCGGGTAAAGAGGTTATCGTTGTCGGCGGCGGAAATTCCGCGCTGCAGGAGGCTATACTGCTCTCCGATCTGTGCAGTAAGGTTACGGTAGTTCAGAATCTTGCCGATTTCACGGGCGAGAAGAAGCTCGTTGACGTGCTTAAGTCAAAGCCGAATACCGAATTTATCTTCAACACCGTTATAAAGGAATTTATCGGCGAGGATGAGTTGAAGGGCGCAAAAATTCTCAATACAGAGACAAACGAGGAAAAGGACATTTTCTTCGACGGAGCATTTGTTGCGATAGGTCTTGCACCCGACAACAAGGCGTTTGAGAACGTCGCTGCGCTCGATAAGTTCGGCTACGTTGACTCCGACGAGTCCTGCCTGACAAAGACCGCCGGCGTTTTCACCGCAGGCGACTGCAGGAAAAAGGCAATCCGTCAGATTACCACCGCGACCGCGGACGGCGCAGTAGCCGCCCTTGCCGCATGCAGGTATATTGATGGGATGTAATAGATTAAAAGCATTAAAGCTCCCTGAACAGGGAGCTTTTAGTTTTGCTTATCTTGACACTTTCGGTGTGGAATGATATAATCTTTGAGTTGAAATAAAGCCGAGTCGTCAAGCGGTAAGACACAGCACTTTGACTGCTGCATTCGTAGGTTCGAATCCTGCCTCGGCTGCCAATAATGACGGATAGGGCATAGTCCTATCCGTCATTATTCTTGTTCGAATCCTCCTAAAAAATACCGTTTCACTATTCACTATTACTTATAACTGAAAAAGCAAGTCTTTCGACTTGCTTTTTTAAGTGGGGTGGATAGTCGGATTCGAACCGACGGTCTTCAGTGCCACAAACTGACGCGTTAACCAACTACGCTATACCCACCGTATGGCGCGCTGAGAGGGACTCGAACCCCCGACCCTCTGCTTAGAAGGCAGATGCTCTATCCAGCTGAGCTATCAGCGCATTTTCGAATGCTTAAACATTATATATGCCTAATTCGATTTTGTCAAGATAAAATAAGTATTTTATTCTCCGTTCCAGAGAAATTTCGACAAATCTACGTATCCGTCGTCGCTGACTTCGACACCGTCGTTTCTCAGCAACTCAATCTGACGGTTCTCACCGCCGAAGGCGAACGCCTCGGAAACTTTGCCGAAGCGGTTTACCACACGAAAGCAGGGGATGCCGTCAGGGTCGGGATTGACGTGCAGGGCGTAGCCGACAACCCGCGACCAGTGTGGATTGCCTGCAAAAAGCGCTATCTGACCGTAGGTCGCAACCTTGCCTTTTGGAATTCTTTTTACTACGCAGTAAATCTTTTCAAAGCTGTTCATCTTTTTATTACCGAATCTCCCGTCCTGACGATTTTCACCTTGACTTCTATGCTGTAATCTGCATTCTTCAGCAGTTCGTTTTCATTGTTCCGATAGTAGTCGGGAAAGCTACGCCATACTCTGCGCGAAAAGCCGAAGGTATCCGCTTTGCCTTCTATTATACACTGCGTAAGCGCGTTTTGTATATAACTTTTTAATGTGCTTTCACAAAGCTCTCTGATATTCACGATACCCTCGGTGTTCAGCGTCCCGTTTATATCCTCGGCAATCTCGTTTACCGCGAGCGAGGCTTCAACTTTGATTTCAAAGCTCGGTGCGCCATGTGCAAGCGCGGTTTTAATCGCCGTTCTGCTTTTCAGTATATTAAGGCTTACGTTTCCCGCGTTGAGCATTCCCGACTGTACGGTGTTATTGATAAGGTTAATACCCCTTGCCGCTTCTCCCGCCAGCGTTAAGAAAAGTCTGTCGCCCCTGAAAACTCCTACGCCGTCATAAATGATACCGTTTTCACCTGCGGCGAGTATGGGCAGTACGGCGCTTTTTTTGCCGTCGAGTATGCAGTTCGTAATGTCATAGATTTTCGTTTTCACCGTTTCAAAGCCTGCGTTTTCAAGCGTCTGCTGCGTAAGCCTTGCGCCGATTACGTTATCGCCGAAATCGGCTTCGATTATATCCTGCGCGTTTCCCTTTGATAAAGCGGCACAGACGTTGAAGCGGTTTTCGTTGTTGCGCACAAAGCTGTCGAGCAGTGAGCCTATGCCCTCGCGCGCAAGCTCGCTTGAAAAGATTACAATT
The DNA here is from genome assembly GCA_016290515.1 of Clostridiaceae bacterium. GTDB lineage: Bacteria > Bacillota > Clostridia > Oscillospirales > Acutalibacteraceae > Fimenecus. The sequence continues at coordinate 780 of JAEEUJ010000150.1, read as the reverse complement.
CTGTTTTGTGAGAGCATGGGAGTTTTACCCGTCATAAGCGTGAGCTTCTCGGTGCATTCTGCGAGAGTTGCGCCCTCGGCAGTATAGCACCTGACGAGCTTTTCGGGCGTGGTATTGCTCGACGCATTTGTCGCTACGTCGGTGTTGAGCGTCTGCACGCTCAGCCTGATTTTACCGGTTTCACCCTTGTCGATTCCCATTCCCTGAACTATCAGGCGGTGCTTGATTTCAAGCTTGTCCGTCTTTGCCGAACATCCGCAAAGCGAAACGAGCAGGGCGAGAACGCAGACGCAAGCCGTCAGCTTTTTCATACGCGCTTCCTCCTTTTAATGAGTATAAAGCAGGGGAGTATGAGCACGAAAACCAGAAACAGCGCTCCCCGCAAAGCGATTGACGAGATAAACGCGGTGTTCAGTACCGAGCTTTCCCCGAAGAGCAGAACTGCGCCGACAAGAACGCCGAAGCCTGTCAGAAAATACCGCTGACGTATTTCCGCAAAGCAGTCTGTGAACAGCTCTTTGATAATAAGCGTAAAGAGTACCGCCTTGAGAAGCGCCGACATAATCCAGATTCCCGAGAATACCGCATCCATGCGCTCGAACACGCTGAAGCCCGAAAGCTCCGCCATCGCGTGAAACGGAAATGCCTGCAGCAGTGCCGTATCTGACAGTGAGAGCATAAGAAAAAGTCCGCACAGCGTGATAGCCGCCGTTATCGCGCAAAGCCAGACAGCAAGCCCCAATTTGCGATTGCCCGAAATCCTCGGAGCGAGTAAATAAA
>JAEEUJ010000149.1 GCA_016290515.1 Clostridiaceae bacterium | reverse complement strand
AGGGCGATGCGTAAAACCACCCGCCTTCTGATTTTAAGACGGCTCGGGTTTGTGCTTATCATCCTTGCCGTAAATATTCTGCAGAACACCAAGGGCTTTTTCTTTGAGCCCTTCGGTATGCGAGCGTTTCTGCTGATACCGCTTGTTGTTTCAATCGGTATGTTCGAGCGCTCGTATGCGGGCGCACTTCTGGGTGTGCTTGCGGGCGCGCTGTGGGATTCGGCTTCGGCGTTCTGGGACGGCTACAATGCGCTTATTCTGATGCTGATGGCTGCAATCTGCGGCCTGCTGATAAATATACTGATGCGAAACCACCTTGTAACGGCGATGATACTTTCGACCGGCGCCTGTGTTATATACAGTGTTGCGTACGTCATGTTCTTCATTGTCGCAAGGGGACTCGACAGCCCCGGCTGGCTGCTTATGAGCTTTTATCTGCCCAGCGCGCTTTACACGGCGCTGTTCACTCCGCTGTTTTACATACTTGTCAGGGCGATAATGAGAGCGACCACAGTCGAGGAGCAATACTGATAATTCTATAAATCCAAACGAAAGGAGCATCCGCAATGACGCAGGATTCAAAAACCGTCAGAAGAAGAATTACCGCGTTTACAGTTGCGGTTGTTCTTGCTTTTACCGCCTTTGCGGCGGACCTTTTCAGAATACAGATAGTTCACGCCGAGGATTATAAATCCCAGCGTATTGCATTGAGCGAAGCGGACACCGTTGTCGAAGCGGCTCGCGGCGAAATCCTTGACTGCAACGGCAATCCGCTCGTCACCAACCGACAGATTAATTCGGTTATCTTCAACGGTTCGTATTTCCCATCGACCAAGCAGCAGGAGCAGAGAAACGAGATTATCATTTCGCTTATTAAGCTTGTCGAGAAATACGGCGCAGAGTGGAACAACGAAATTCCGCTGTATCTTGATGAAGCGGGCAGAATTCAGTTCAAGCCCGACAGCGAGCGCGATATAAAGCTTCTAAAATCCAAAAGCATACTCTATCTCAATGACTACGCAACGGCGCAGAACTGCTTTGATGAGCTTAAGGAAAAATTCAGCCTCAAGGGTTACACCGACGCCGACGCGCTGAAAATTGCTTCGGTCTGCTATGCGCTTAAAAAGAATGTTTTTTCCGTTACCAATCCCTACACCTTTGCAAACGACGTTCCGATTGAGCTTGCTTCCAAGATTAAGGAAAACGGCCGCTTCTATCAGGGCGTAGAGATAAAGGTTGTTTCTCAGAGACAGTATCTTGACGGCACTATCGCGCCGCATATTATCGGCGTTGTCGGCAGCATCAATGCTCAGGAATACGCGACGCGTTCCAAACAGTATGAGGAAGCAATAGCCGACACCTCGCTTAACGCCAAGGAGCTTCAGGCGCTTAAGCTCAAGGCTTATTCGATGGACGACAGCATAGGCAAGTTCGGCATCGAAGCGGCTATGGAGGAGTATCTGCGCGGCACCAACGGAATTGAGACAACCGTCACCGACGCCGACGGTAACAAGACGACTGATTTAAGCGTTGCGCCCGTTCAGGGCAACACGGTAATTCTTACCATAGACGCCGATCTGCAGAAATCGGTTCAGGACGCGCTGGGCACATTTGTCGAGTCACACAAGACCAATGCGGCTATCCCCGCGGTAGGCTCGGCGGTGGTAATGGACGTTCACTCGGGCGCGGTGCTCGCAGTCGCGACCTACCCGAGCTATAATCTCGCAACCTATTACGACGACTACACCACCCTCGCTTCCGACAGCGCTTCGCCGCTGTGGAATCGCGCGCTTCAGAGCACCTACGAGCCCGGCTCGACATTTAAGCTTTCGGTTGCTCTCGCGGGACTTGAGGAGGGCGTTATCACCAGAGATACAAAGTTCTACTGCAACCATTTATACACGGAATTCACCGACACGACCTTCAAGTGCTTAGGCACTCACGGTTCGATTAATGTTGTCGAGGGCCTCAATCAGTCATGCAATATTTTCTTCTACGAAACGGGCAGACTTCTGGGTATAAATAAAATGAACGACTACGCCTCGCGTCTTGGCCTCGGCCAGAAGACGGGCGTTGAGATAAGCGAATCCACGGGCGTGCTCGCCTCGATTTCATACCGCGAGGCTCACGGCGGCACCTGGTACCCCGGCGATACGGTTCAGGCCGCCATCGGTCAGTCGGACAACCTTTTCACGCCCATACAGCTTTGCAATTACGTTGCGACCATCGCAAACGGCGGAACAAGGTACAAGGCGCATCTGGTAAAAAGTGTGAAGTCCTACGACTATTCCGATACCCTGATTGAAAACAAGTCGATAGTGCTCAACGAAACGGGTATTTCTCAGGAAAGCATCAACACCGTAAAAGAGGGTATGAAGCGCCTCGGCGCGCGTTTGCCCGCATTTGCGGATTTACCCGTTGCGGTTGCCGCCAAGACGGGTACAGCGGAGTCAAAGGCCAAGGTCAACGGTAAAATCGAGTCGGGCCTTAACGGCTTTATGGTAACCTTTGCACCTGCCGACAGTCCCGAAATTGCGGTTTGCGTGGCTATCGAAAACCTCAACAGCGGCGCGGCTACGGCAACACTCGCGGCGGATATATACAGAGCGTATTTTTCACAGTCGAGCGAGGTCAACACCAACGTCGGCTACAACACGATACTGAATTAGGAGGCACGTTATGGCTAAGAAAATATTAGTGCTTTCGGGTAAGGGCGGCGTCGGTAAATCAACCGTGTGCGCCTGCCTTGCAGACGGGCTGAAAGACAATTCAAAAAGCGTGCTTCTCGTTGACGCGGACGTAGGCTTCCGCAGCCTTGACCTTATTATGAGAGTCGGCGACAGCGTGGTCTATAACTGGCTTGACGTGATAAGCGGAAACTGCGAAGCGGCTGCAGCTCCCGTCATAAAGGAAAACGAGGTTGCGCTTCTCAGTGCGCCGCCGGCCTTTTCGGATGAAATCACCGCTGAGAGCTTCGGCGAGCTTCTCGGAAAATACGATATCGATTACGACTATATCCTGATTGACGCACCCGCGGGCAGCGGCGAGCTTCATAAGATACTTGCAGGCAGCGTTGATATGCTTCTTTTAGTCGTAACACCCGATCCCATATGCGTACGAAGCGCCGAGGTTGCGATTGACAGGGCGCTCGAGGTCAAGCCCTCGCTTGAAACGGCGATGATTATCAACCGTTTCAATAAGCTCGAGGTTATGGCGGGCAGACAGATGAAGCTCGATGACGTTATCGACGGCACGCACACAAGACTGTTGGGAGTTATTCCCGAATCCGACAGTATAAGGCTTATTCCGTCCGGCGAGGAACCGACGAAATACGCCGCGTCGGCATTTGAACGCACGGCGAAGCGGCTGCTCGGCGAAAGCGTAAAGTTCAGAATAAAGGACTTTTATTAATTTAAGGTTGAAAAAATACGGTTTTTTTGTTATTATAGAATTCAGATTAAATTATTATTATATAAAAGGGGGGGCAGGATGTATGAATATAGCACTTATGGCACATGACGACAAGAAGGAACTTATGGTCCAGTTTTGTATAGCCTATTGCGGAATCCTATCACGTCACAATCTCTGCGCCACGGGCACTACGGGCAAGCTCGTAAGCGAGGCAACGGGATTGAAAATCACAAGCTTTTTATCAGGCGGCCAGGGCGGCGACCAGCAGATTGAGGCGAGAATCGCCTGTAACGAAATCGACCTGCTTCTCGTGTTCAGAAGTCAGGAGCCCAATGCCTACGAGCCTAAGGAGGACAGTCTTCTGAGACTCTGCGACGTTCACAACATCCCCGTCGCCACCAATATCGCAACGGCGGAGGCGCTTATCCACTCACTTGAGCGCGGCGACCTCGACTGGCGCGATATTGTTAATCCGAAGCAGTAATTTTGAATGATTAAGGATCCCCCTTCCCAAAAGGAAGGGGAAAATTCTATAAAGGAATGAATTGTTATGGCACTTATAACCAATGCTATAAAAGGAACACTCGATACACTGCCCGCAGAGAGCTACAAGGTGCAGTATGTCGAAGCGGCGATGCGCGAAATTGCCGAAAATTACGGCTTTTATGAAATGCGTACACCCGTGTTTGAGCACACCGAGCTTTTTCAGCGTTCGGTAGGTGAGACGACCGACGTCGTACAGAAGGAAATGTACACCTTTGAGGACAAGGGCGGCCGTTCGATTACCCTTCGTCCCGAGGGCACTGCCGGCGCGGCGAGAGCCTTCCTCGAAAACGGTCTGTTCAACGAGGCTATGCCTCAGAAAATATACTATCTGACCTCCTGCTACCGCTACGAAAAGCCGCAGGCGGGGCGCCTGCGCGAGTTCCATCAGTTCGGTGTGGAGTGCTTCGGCGCCGCTTCCGCGGCGCAGGACGCCGAGATCATTTCGCTGGCGGATTCGTTCTTTGCCGCGCTCGGTCTGTCGGACTATACGCTGGAGATCAACTCCATCGGCTGCCCGACCTGCCGCGCCGCCTACAGCGACGCGCTGCGCGCCTATTTTGAGGACCGCAAAGGCCAACTCTGCGACACCTGCCTGACGCGCCTTGACCGCAATCCGATGCGCATTCTGGACTGCAAATCGCCGGAATGTCAGGCGATTGCCGCGGGTGCGCCCGCGATGCTCGACTATCTCTGTGACGACTGCCGCGCGCATTTTGAAAGCCTCA
>JAEEUJ010000014.1 GCA_016290515.1 Clostridiaceae bacterium | reverse complement strand
AAGCTCAATTTACAGGTAAAGGTCCATCGGAATTGGAAGATTTCAAGGATGAGATTCTTACTAACTTTGATAATGCTAAAGAATACAAGAAAAGCGCAGTCCTTGAAAAAGTTTATGAGGAAGCTATTGATTATGTCAAGGATATCTGTGTAGCATTTGAGAGTTTCTTTAAGTCATTCGGCAGTGAGATTGAAGCTGTTAACAAGCGCGTCAGCGTAATTGAAAAGAAGCATAATTCTGACAAGGGCCTTGCAGCAAGATACGTCTGCGCTTCCGAAACTTGCCTTAAAAAAATGCTTGAGAATACTCCGTATACAGATGGCTTTAATGTTATTGACGGTGAGCTTTCAAAGAGAATTTATAACCGTATCAGAGAATATGCAGTTAATCCTCACGCTAAGGATAATGATCAGTTCTTCCATGGGGTATTCGAAAACGGCATTATAGGCTTCTTCAGAGATTCTGTAGAAAGACTTTACGGTACGCAGGTTAATATGGACATTATTACTGCAATCGAAAAAGAAGCTGAATACGAGAAGAAGATATTTGATGCCAAGGAAGCTGAAATCTATGTAAAGCATGTGTTTGATGAGAGTAAGGTACTTGCTTCCCCGTTTATTGAAAAGCCGTTAGGTGAGGAGAGAGAGCCGATCAAGGCCTGCGCTTATAACAATAAACTTAATCCTAAGGATGATTCTCCTCGCGCTATTCTCATTGATAGCCAGCTTAAGAACTTCGGTGGTGAAGAGGATGAAGATATACCTCTGAACAGAATTCTCTTCTATAAGTCGTTCTACGGTTTGAGAGCTAACGACTTAAGCAAGTTTGCTCCTGCAAAGGTTAAAAAGTTAGAAAGGGATACCGACGAGAGATCCGAAGGCGAATACTTTAAGGCATATTATGAGCTTGTTAGCAAGGTCCATCCCGAGGCGCATAAGAGTAAGGTAATTACTCCTCATATCGATCGTTGGTGGCACAATGTTTCTATGATGCCTGACCTTGATGATGAGAATCAGGAAAAGCAGGAACACAATATTTATGCTGCGTTCTTCTGGGCAATGCTTAGTCAGCAGATTAACAGACTTGAGGACGGAAACAACAAGCGTCCTACATACAGACTTTCCAATAGGCTTATCAAAGGTATGGGCAAGTATGGAGATAGTGATAATAAGCTTACGGTTTCCAATTCGACTCCTTGTGATAATCTGTATGAGGTTATTGATGCTTTGTCAATTTATCCTGCACTTGTTAACTCTATACTTGATTATACAAACGAACAGATTAGCAAAGAGGTTGATTCCAATTTCCGCCTTGACTGCGAGAATATCAACGAGCTAATTAAGTCAGGTAATTCTGCTGATGCAGGAATGCTTGTTGATGGCCTGAGTAGATTTGAAATTGCCGAATATCCGTTTATAGTTAATGGCGAATCAGTTTCGAGAAGTGTTTTTGACCTTCCCATTCTTGTCAAGAAGTCCGTTCCTACCGAGCAGTTCTTCGAGGATAAGGTTCTCAAGGTTCTTGATGTAACCCTTTCGGAAATTAAGAGATATGTTATGTGCTTCTGTAACGAAATTGAGGCTGCTCCCGTAATTGCTCTGATAATTAGCAAGCAATTTGACAAGTACATTGACTTTATCAATTCTGAGAAGAAGGTTTGGCCGAAGGTAGTAAATGACGTTCTGTTTATGGATACCTGTGAAAAGATTTGCAATTACCTTGAGGAACTCGGTATTGATGCAGAGGTAAAGAAAATCAAGGCAAAAATTGAGAAGATACGTAAGGCTTAATCAATCTTGAAGGGTGGAAATACTGATGTATTCAGTACTAATACTAAATAAAATAACAACGAAGTCGTTTAATGAGTATTATCCGCTTTTCCTTAATGCTGTTAAAGATCAAAACGTTGCCGTCTGCCGTTGGCATGAGGCGGGCGGCGACGCTGAATCGTTGCTTCCGGACCTTCACAAGCTTACAGACGATAAAAGGGAATGGAGAGCTATAATTGTCAGAACCGACAATGATATAGACACCATAAGGTGTAGCGACGAAAATCCCTATGATTTCACCAATCCCGAAACAGATACCGATACTCTGTCCGAGAGCGAAGTACCTTTGATAAGGCTTACTCATTATCTTGGCGGTTTTCCGCGTCCTGATGTGAAGTTTGATGCGAAAAGGGAACAAAAGGAAGGTTTTTCGGAAAGAACAGTTTATTCCCCTCACCGCAATAAAGAAGAGGATGAACTGTACGAGAAACTCTGTGAAAAGTATGATTTCAACGGGAAAAAGCCCGATGAAATAATCCTTATTACATTCATGAGAAGAAAAAAGGCTAAGCCAGATGTATTCGTAAAAAACGCATGGAAGGATTATTATGAAATCCAGAGTTCGGAATTTTGGAAGAGAAACCGTTATCCGAGCAAATGCCGTTTTATTACATTCAACTCAGAGAATGAAGGACCTATAAGACACGATGCAGATTTATTTGAATTCTGGACTGCGGTTTCACTTATTGCAACTAACGAAATCAGCCCGAGTTTCCTTCAGGCATACAGGCTTTATTCTGTTAAGGTGGATATTTCCGAAGAGGCAATGCAAAAAACGATGCAGTCCACGGTTACTCATCTTATAGGCGCAAGACATTATGTCGAGAGGATGATACGCGAGGACTTGGAAAAACGGCTTGCGGGTAGGAAAACTTTGCCCAATTACGAGGTTAATGTTAATGTTTCCATAGATGCACCTTCAATGGATATAGGCGTTAACTACAAAAAGTTCCCTGTTTGCCCCGACTCTGTAATAAGCGATAATGCCAGATGGACTTCTATGAAAATGAAGGCTTTTGACGGAATTGACGAATGTATTAGGTATTCCGAAAAGGCATTGGATGAATCGGCGGATATTATGAGACGGTCTTGTGACGTCCCCGATGATGAGATTTTACCGCTTGAAAATTACCAGAAAAAGCAGATGGAAGAAGAGCTGTCAGGCGTTTACAGCGATATTATTCGTATTCACAGCTCTTTGCCAAAAGGAAGCGAGCATTATCAGAAGAAGCTTGCCGGTAAGGAAGACGTTATAAAGGAAAACTTTGTTGAAAGAGTTAAAACTTCCCCGGCCGGCGCTATTATCGGTGCGTTTGCAGTGCTTGCATTATTGGCTTTGGGACCGGCAATTTATCTTTACGTAAATGAAAAAAGCGGTAACTATTGGGTAATGGCGATTATCCTGGTTGCTATGCTTGCGGTTTTCGGTCTAACTGAGCTGATTGTGCTTGTGATACAAAAGCTTAAGACGAATTCGCTTATCAAGGACTACAACGAAGACTTAAGGTCATCCGTTGGGAAGCTAAGCGAAAACGCATCGCTTTATTCGGATTTCATAAGTAAAATCGCAACGTTTACCAAGGGAAAGCAGTATCTTAAAAAGCTTTCGAAGAAAAAGTTCCTCTTTGACGATGCTTATACTATGCAGCAGAGGCATAAAAAGGCAATTAACCAGTTTCTGATGACCATTAAGAAGTGGTGTGTTGCATACGATTTGAAAGTATCGTTTGATATAGGAGAAGAAGTCAGCTATGAAATGGATTATGATGAGAAGCCGCAGCTTAATCCTTTATATACCTTCCATTCTATAATAGAAAAAGAGGTCCCGATAAACAGGACGGGTGACTTTATGGTAACCCCGCTTGAGTTTGTCGAAAGATTTGATTTGGAAAGAGAGGAGCTGTACGATGAATATAAAACTTAAACTGTCACTTGTTTTCTTAATATTCAGCGCGGTTTCTCTTTTGGTGAATCTTATTAATCTCAGAAGGAAAAATCGCAGATATCAGCTGCCGTTTCCCGTTGTAGCCGGAGTTTTCGGTATTGCTGCGAGTTTTGCCCTGACGATATACAGATATCGCATTCTAGACTATGTTAATTCTATCCCGCTTGAATCTCCGGATCAACTTGAGCCGAACAGATTTATTTATTCGATTGAACCGCTTATCAACACCGATTTGGCGTTGTTTAATCTTGCAATAATTCTGGGTTTTGCAGCTGTCAAGATTGCGTCCTGCATATTTGCAATGATATACAAAGCCAAAGAGCCTGAGGAAGTTGAAGAAACCATAGGGACTTTTTACAGTTTTGACCCGATAAATACTGTTTGGTATCTTAACGATGAATGGGTTAATTTCAGAACGCTTTCAAAGGCGATTGCGGCTATCGTAACGCTGATCTCAGCGGTTTACCTTACGCTCACATGCTACTTTGGGCAGGAACATCCAATCTGGATGTTTATCTTCCCGGCTTTGCCGCAAATTGTTGTTCTTGAAATATCAAATTTCTTTAACGGCTTTACAAAGGATGAATTTGAGCACAAGGTTGTCGGCAAGGATTCATTAGCGCAGAGAATGAATAATTTTCACAAGCTCCGGGATTTATACGAGGCTCTTTTTCCGAACGAGTTGCTTGCAGCAAATACGAACAATCAGCCTTTACGCAGAGACAGCGGAAATGACATAGTTGATGAATTGGTTAATTCTCCCGAGCCGGAGATGCGCATTACCGGTGAATTCTTCAGCAACCAAGAAGAAAACAGTTTTGATCCTGACAGTCTCATTGCCAGTGTCAAGCTTGTTGAAAACAAAAACGTTGTTTTTTTCAATCCGTTTTACAGAGATTGCGGTGATTATATTGCATTACCGCTTATTAACACATTGCTCAACTCGGGAAACTGCCTTGTGGTATTGGGCAGAAATTCTGTAGTTGATGACGTTGAATTGTGGCTTAAAGAAATAATTAAAGAATACACCAAAATGGAATCCATGTGGAGAATTAAGGTGCTTTCTCACACGGAGCCCGAATGCGAGATAGGCTTCCTTAAGTCATCAGCTCTATATGATCTGAACATCCTTAAGAACAACTATGAGTTCCTTGAAGACGTTAGATTTATTATCTTTATAGAGCCGTCGCTGATTATAAATACCGCCCAGATTTCGCTGAGTATGCTTGCACAGCAGATAAAAAAGGACGGAAACACAGTCAATTTCTGTGTGTTTGATAAACCTACTGATGGATTGGTTGATACTTTATCCCACATTATGAAGGACGAGATAGTTGAGGTCGTGGCCCCGCCTTTGCCGGTAGGCTCTTATACAGCTATGGCTTGGAATGCCGACGGCGATTATCTTCGTCAGACTCTTTTTGATAAACAAACGAAGTTCCTTGGAAACGGTACTGAACTGGCAGCAGTTGCCATTAAAAACCAGATACCGAATGTTACGTGGTTCAGCGAAAGCAAAGCTCCTGTAAGGGATATTAAATGGATTGCAGCGCAGTATTATCCTACCCTTTGCAAGTATATGAACATAAAGTCTCAGCAGAAAAGCATTCATGACAAGATACTGTTTGAGTCAAATTTGTGGAGTGCTAAACGAGAAAAGGATAGTTTCATAGTTGCCGAGGATGAGTTTGACAATTTCTTCCTTACATTGCGTGCGTTCCTTTCACGCGGTACTCAGCAGACTTTTGTAAACGTACTTTCTGAGAATTATCTGTTGCGCGATTATATGCGCTGCAATACAAGAATGTTCCTATCAAACCCCAATTCGATTCCGTCGCTTGTTTCAGATTATTCAAAGACCGAGCGTAATCTTATTATTAAGCTCATCCTTGCAATGTCTGTAAATGAGCTGCATGAGGACGATATTCGCAAGGAACTGCAACTGATTAACATAAAAACGGATAATGTTCTCAGAACAGTGTCTGAATTAATAAAAAAGTACACGTTAGCCGACGAGAAGATTATTAACATCCGTTCCGTTGACAGTGACATAGGCGAAATTGACGCAGATACGTATTATTCGGTTTCCAAAGAGGCATTTGAGAAGTTCTTTTCCAATAGCCTCAAAACAGCTTATTATATAGTTGAAGAGGAAAAGGAACAGATAGAGTATCTCGACTCGCGGCTCTATGGACATATTACACAGACGGTCCTGCCCGGACAGTTTATCACATATGACGGAAAATACTATCAGGTTAAGTTTATTTCAAGTGAAAGCGGCGTAATACTTAGAAGAGCGTCGGATCTTTATTCAGGCAGAGAGTATTACCGCCAGTTAAGGAAATACACTATAGAGTCTGTTAATGATATCCTTGAATGCCAAACGTTTTCTGATATTGAAATAGCTGTGTTACAGTGTGATTTCAGTGTCAAAACTGATGGCTATTTACAGCTTAACAGCAATAACGATCTTAGATCTGCAAAGGTTGTCAAATTCGGACTTGAGGAAGAAATAGACAGCTTTTCACGTTCGTTTAAGAATAAGAGCGTTCTCAGAATCAAACTACCTGATACCAAAGACAGAACAAGATTCACTCTTTCAATTCTCTTATCAGAACTGTTTAAAACCGTATATCCGAATTCATGGCAGTATCTTGCGGTCCTCTCTGCAGTGCCGGAGGATATTGACGGTATGCTGAACTATATGATTTACGAATCTGATCTCAGCATCGATGATGAATACATCTACATAGTTGAAGACAGTTATATAGATCTTGGATTGTTAAGCTCGGTTGAAAAGAATTTATTTAGGTTCTTTGAAATAATCGCAGATTTTCTTGATTGGCATGAAGATAAGATGCGGGAACGCGAGCGTGAGGATCCGATTCCTTCCGGTCTTTCGGAAGTTGTCGAAGACGAAAATGCACAGCAAAAGAAATCTTTGATTTCGCGTCTTGTTAAACGTGTTAGCGCTCTTTTCCGCCGCAAGAAAGATGACGATGAAGATGATGGAAATAAAGACCCGAAAAAGGTTGAGTTTAACGATGGAATAGTTGCATCAGAGCAGCCCGAATCACAGAAAGAAGCGGTTGATAAAGCAAATGAAGAAACATTAGAAACTACCGAAGAAACTGCAGAGGCTGCTGAAGCAACAACCGAGGAAACGGCTGAAGAAACTGCAGAGGCTGCTGAAGCAACAACCGAGGAAACGGCTGAAGAAACCGCAGAGGCCGCTGAAGCAACAACCGAGGAAACGGCTGAAGAAACCGCAGAGGCCGCTGAAGCAACAACCGAGGAAACTGCTGAAGAAACCGCAGAAGCTGCTGAAGAAGCAACCGAGGAAACGGCTGAAGAAACCGCAGAGGCTGCTGAAGAAGCAACTGAGGAAACGGCTGAAGAAACTGCAGAGGCTGCTGAAGAAGCAACCGAGGAAACGGCTGAAGAAACCGCAGAGGCTGCTGAAGCAACAACCGAGGAAACTGCTGAAGAAACTGCAGAGGCTGCTGAAGAAGCAACTGAGGAAACGGCTGAAGAAACCGCAGAAGCTGCCGGAGAAGCAAATACGGTTGCTGACCTTGCAGTAGGCAAGGAAGGCGCAGTTATTAATGTCAGCGTTGACAGTCATGAAACCGTCAACCGTACGGATATTGAGCTTGAAGAGCAGGAAGAGACATCTGATGAACTTGAATCAATCAAGGAAACAGATTCTGAAGTGAATTCAGACGAGACTTCTAAAACTGAAAACGCGTCGGAGAGATTCACTGATGAGGATTACGTTCCTACGGATGACGTTCCCGAACTTGCGGCAGTTGACGGTACTGATATTTTTGAAAAAGACGGACTGTTCGGTGATTATCCGTTCGCCGATCAGTTTGAAAAAGCCGGCATTCTGCCTATTAAGCCAACCAGATATCAGAAGGAATGCTATCTTAAGTTCGGCTTTACTGAAATTGACGAAAGACTTAAAATTGACGAACTTGAGAGATATTTTAATGTTCACGGATGGACTGATAACTCGCTTACGAAGGCCAGAAAACGAAAAATGCTTGCAGAGCATTTGCTTGATTTCAATGCTGAGAATCATTGCGATTTCTGCGGACTTCCCCTTACAGGCGTATGTTACGACAGACTTAACGACGGAAGAATTCGTTGTACAGATTGTTCGGCAAACACTATTTCCAGTGTTGATGAGCTTACTGAATTGTTCTATTCCGTACTTGAGATGATGGATACCATTTTCTCAGTTACTTATAAGAAGCCCATTACCATTGAAATGGCTGATGCAAACACCGTAGCACAGCGTTCAGGCGTTTTGTTTGCGCCGTCTAAGGATTATACCGCACGAGTTCTCGGCTTTGCCAGATACTCCAGGGGTCAGTACAGTATTCTGATGGAAAACGGCAGCCCGAGACTTGCCGCAATTGATACGATGGTTCACGAAATGACACACATCTGGCAGTACTGTAACTGGGATAGAAAACAGATTGAAAAGGATTATTCTATGCCCAACAAACTATGTCATGAGAGTGATTACTGCAACAAGCTTGTCCAAGATATTCTTTATGAGGGCATGGCGGTTTGGGCGTCAATACAGTATCTGTATCAGATAGGTGAAACATACTATGCGGCTCAACAGGAAAGGATTGCGGAATTACGCAAGGATGTTTATGGAGTCGGATTCAGACTCTATAGAGAGAAATATCCTTTTGTAACAGATTCAACATTCCCTAAGTACACACCTTTCCTTGAGTTCCCGACGATTGATGCAAGCAAGGTTATCAGAATAGTAGCGGATGCTTGTACAAGCGAAACTCAAAGTTGCTGATTAAGGGTGTAGGAGGAAAATATGAGTTCAATTATTGAAGCTTATAAACAAATTTACAATAGCATAGAAATCATCAACGGTAGCATTGATGAACGCAAGGCTAAGATTGAACAGATAACCAACGAAAAATACGGAACATTTCCCGAAAGAATCAAAAACCTCGAAGAAGCAATTGCTAATGTTGACGAACATCTTCAAAAAGTCCGCGATTTGCAGATTATAGCCAAGAGAAATATCAAGAGCATGAATTTGCTTACAATCGAGGCGCCTCCGGGTTATCGCGTTAATCTTAACCGTTTGCGTAACTGGGCAATGATGATTGATCCTACCGATCCCGATGATCCTTTTGCCCAAAGAATCTATGCGGTTGCAAAATGCGATGAATGCTTTCTGCTTCAGAAGAAAAAAGAGTTTGAAGAAAAACTCGAAATGCTTAAGAGCGCTGACAATGAGGCTCTTATAAGCGAGGTTGCACGGCTTGAACGCGAAATCAGAGAGTTTGAAGCACAACACAAGAATCTTACATCAACGGTTGAGTTCGATAAGTTTGTTCAAAGCGTAATAGAGCTGAATAACAAATATTGGCTTACCAATGCGCCTTCAGCTTTCCAAAACAGACATAACGACGATCGCGGTTTTGCGTTTGGCGCGATGGCTCTGCCGTTACCTGTACATCCTGACGAAAAGAATAAAGTGGCTAGTGAACTGGGAGCCTTCTTCGGCAAGCAGGAGGGCAGAGTATTTGTGCCGCTTGAGTATTCGATGGATAAGGACTATATCTTAGCCGTTTCCTGCGCTCCGTCAAGAACAAAACAGCTTGACAGGGGAATCCAGAACTATCTGCTCAATTGCATTGAGCATAATGAGGCAGGGGAGCAGAACATCTATGTTCTCGATGCTGCAAGGTTTAACAGCAGTTCTTTAGGTTCCCTGAGAAAAATTGAGAACACAGTGGCCGTTAACCGTATTCCGAGAAATTCCGAACAACTTACCAACACCTTGGAAAAAATAGTTTCTGAATTCTCCGACATTGATGATGTTCTCGATTTGCACGATTCTGTAAGAGAATATAATGCCATACCGGAAAACCGTGATAAAAAGATTCCGACTAACGTTATTGTGCTTTATGGTTGGCCTAATTCTTTTCAGAGCAAGGACAAGGAACTGGTCGAGAGGATAATCGCAAACTATGAGAGATATGGAATAACTCTTATCGCCGTTTCTTTTGCCACAAACGATGAGGGTGTTAAAAAGCTTAAGGAATCCCTTCCGGAATACGCCGCAAACAATGCTACCCTTATAAAAATGAAGAACAAGGATACTACTGTTTGCGAACCGGAAAAGGCTGAGCGCAACTTTGTTTGGTACACCTTCGGTCAGGACATCACCGATGAGTATGCCGAAGCTGTCAAGAGTATTAAACGTACCTCAAACAAAAAAGGAAACGCTTATCCGGATTGGTTCCCGCTCGACAAGCCGATTATTGCGGAATACGAAAGAGATTACAAGCCGATTTCTCTGCCTTTCGGTATGGACGGCAAAGAGCAGATTTTCAACGTTGAATTTGAAAACGAGAACTTTGCAACGTATCTTGTAGGTGCATCGAGATCAGGTAAGTCAACTTTGCTGCACACGCTTATTGCGGGGCTGATTATGAATTATCATCCCGATAATGTTGAGCTTTGGCTTGCCGACTTCAAGCAGCTTGAATTTGCAAGATATATCAATCACTGTCCGCCTCACGTCAAGTACATATTACTTGATGAGTCTGCTGAACTTATTTATGACTTGATTGACCGTTTGACCGCCATTATGATGGAAAGGCAACAACTCTTCGCAAGAAAGTCAAAGGAAAAACCTGTTCAGAAGTTAAATCAGCTTAAGCCTAAAGAGTTGGAAAAGCCTGCACCGATTATTTTTGTAATTCTCGATGAGTTTTCGATTATGTCTCAGGCGGTTTCCGAGAGTGAACAGTACAAACTGAAATTACAGAATCTTCTTGCTAAGGGCGCTGCTTTAGGAATCAGGTTTTTATTCTCAAGCCAGACCTTTACAAAGGGCATTTCCGGTCTTACGTCTACGGCAAGAGACCAGGTTCAGCAGAGAATCGCGATGAAAGCTTCAAATGAGGAAGTTACTGAAACACTCGAGCTTTCAGCCAATACGAAGACCGATCAGGTTAAAAACTGGATTGATACTATTCAGCCTCACTACGCGCTTGTTAAGAGCCGTGTCACAACACACGATAAGATAACCGGTAACGACGAGGTTTCAATTGCCGTCAGCCGTCTTCACGTTTTGTATTTTCCTGATTACGACAGGATGGATGATATGATTGATAACCTCAGCGCTTCAATGAAGCCGGTAGAACAGTACAATACCGTCGATAATAAGTGTTATGTTGACAAGCATCCGGTATTGGTTGACGGAAATAGTTTTGATGCTTTTGATGACGTAGCGATTCAGGACCATTGGGCATCATATGCAAATGAGAATGCAGATGAAATGTCTGAAGACAGCATCTTTGTGTCTTTCGGCACTCCAAGGCTGATGGAAAAGTTCAAATCTGCCGTATTAACCAGTGAAACCAGAGAGAATATCCTTTTGTTATCACGTCCGACCGAATCCGCTTGCACAGCATCTATAGTAAATTCCGTAATCAGGTCGTTCACTTTGCAGAATAGAAAGGTTCAAATCTGGACATACGAAAAGAATAGAATATTCAGGACGTATGAGAAACAGTTTAGAAACAGTGATATTGAAATTGTTGTTGGAATTGACGCAATTTGTGATGAAATACGTAAACTGAAAGATGATATAATTTCCAGAAAATATGAGGAGAAGATTATTATTCTTCTCGGAATGGACAGAGTATGTGTCGATTTTGATTACGTATCAGCTGAAGATCAGAAGCAGAGTTTTTCAAACTTAGTTAATCAAAAAGGCGAAGCAACATCTTCTGAAGATCTTTTGAAACTCGAAATAATTAATGAGTTTAATAAGATTTGGCCTGAGATTAATGCGAGATTAGTTAAAGAAGGAAAAACAGAAGATGAGATCAGGACGGCTAAAAAAGAAAAGCGTAAAGAAATAGCGTTAGCAAAGGGATTTGAGCTTAAGCCTAAAACTGAAGAGAATGCTAAATCAAGTGATTCTTCAACTCCCGATAACTCTTCAGAGAGTAAGGACGAGGAGAAAAAATCAGGTGCATATAACGCAAAAAATGATTTTGAGTTTGTCGTTAAACAGGGAAGCAGACTTGGGTATCACTTTATGATGCACTTAAATGCACTGGCGGATTTGAAAACTACCGGTTTGAAGTTCGATTATTTCAGATATAAGCTTTCTTTCCAGGTATCTGTTGATGATTCGAGGACATTGTTCAGAACCAGAGTGGGAAGTACTCTTCCAGAACGGATTTGTCAGTTTGACGATACTATTCAACAGTTTTCTTTCCGTCCTTATCTTCACGAAGGAATCGGCTGGGACGGATGGCTTATACAAGACGGCAACCTTATATCTCCTCGCGGAGAGAATTAATAAAAAACAAATAAAAGGAGAAATGATATGTATACGGAACAAGACTGTCAGGCAGCAATTGATTGTTTACAAGAGTTTAGATCCACAACCAGAGGAATGGTTGAGCAAATTAAAGGTGCAGCTGATACTTGTGTTGCTAATATGGAAGGAGACAATGTTTCGCAAGGTGCTTCAGCGGATCTTAAAAGAGTTATGAACAGCGTTGAAGACATCCTTGATAATGATTTGTGTGACCTGATATCAAAATTGGAAGAAGAAAAAGAAAAAGCTCGTGCTGCGGCGGAGTATGAAGGAATTGATTCTTAAGGAGGATAATCATGAGTGGAATTAAAGTTAAAGCAGATGAAGAAGGCGTTTCGATTTTAAAAGGTACAGCGGATTTGGTAGAGGAAGGAGCAGACAGAATTATTGAGAGAACAGAACGCTTGCTTGATGAAATAGACCAATATTCTGCTTTAGGACCGCATAAAAAGTCAATTGAAAATATTGTTACTGTTATTCAGGAAAACACTAAAGGCGCTTCAGCACCTGCAAGAGTTGTAGCTGAAAAGCTAAGAGAAAAGGCTAAGGATTATCAAGATTGGATTGATGATGATATTTTCGGTGGCGGGGGAAACTAACAGACTCCTCCGCTTCCGGCGGTGCTTCAGGTTCAGGTAACGGAGGCGCTGCGGTTGGAGTTTTGTCAGCTGGTTCAGCAGGTAATGCCCCTAATAATACCGGAAGCTCACCTTCGACTAACCAAGGAGGTCAGGGAGGCTCTGTCGGCGCATCAGGCGGAAGCGAAAGAGGCAGAGAAACCGGCGATCATGAAACTGCTCCTGAAACACTTGGAAAAGGAATACAGGAGGGGATCGGTGAATATGCCCCCGCAAGCAACCCTTATGATTCAGACGCGTGGGATACTCTGAAGGATGTTCCGTTTGCGGGTAATAACGTTGGCGGCAGTAACCAGAGTGCGCAATCGCAAATGCGTACATATGGAGAGAATTGGGCAGCGAGTTTACCTGATAGCAATAAAACGGCAATTAATGATTATACAAAAGAGTCTCCGAAATATTATGAGAATATAAATAATGTTTTGCGCGGAAAAGAGAAGAACTTTGCACCCGGCAATGAAGAGAGAAGTAGGATGATACATGAAGCTTTAAGCAGTGCAAGTACTCCGTGCGATATGACTGTTTACAGAGGTTGTAGTGAGGAAGCCCTTGGAAAGCTGAAGAATCTTCCTGATTCCAAGCTTGTAGGACAAACTTTTATTGATAAAGGTTTTGCCAGCACAAGCATGTCAAAAGGAGGGGCATTCAATCGTGAGGTTCTGCTTGAAATTCATCTTCCTGCCGGAAGTCGTGCAGCTAATATTGAATCTTTGAGTGAAGCCGGCAAGTATGAAGAAGAAGTTTTAATTGACAGGGGACAAGTATTCCAAATTGTCGGTACTTACAGAGATGAATTCGGCAGACGAATCGTTAAAGTTAATGCTGTTAATCTTTAGGAGGCAATATGAGCGAAGAAAAGTATATTTACCAAGAGGGTGACATTACATTCAAATCTTCTCAGTGCGGATTTTGCGTGTTTGGCAGCTCAGAGGAAAATGATATAGGAGACACTTGTATAAAGTTCCCCGAAGGAAAGCCGGAAGAGATTAAGAAAACACTGAAAAGATGCCCTTTTCTTGACATAAACACGTGATAAAAAGCGTTATATAGTTTGGGATGACACTTGAAGTCGTTTTTGCTGATTGGATAAAAGAGGTTATAATAATATAATTAGTGTAATGACTATTCGTGAAAAAGCAATAATAAATACATTCAATAGATTAAAAAATTTTTTTGAGGTGTACACTTTTATGATAGACGGGTCAAACATCGCTATAGTTGCAAATGACATTAGAATGTGCGCGCAAACGATAACGACTCAATGCGACAAGTTTTCTCAGGAGTTTGCTTGGCTTGCGGCTGCGCATTCATATAAAACAAATCATGAGTTGAAAGAATTATCATACGAATTGTTAGACGTTTCCTTTAAAATGCTTGCAGAAGCAAAGAATCTGTATTATGTTAAGGTGTTTGACAGCGGAAAATTTTCGGATGATTTGAGGGGGGAATAATGTTACCGGATTTTTCACTTGAAGATATTAAAACCATAAAAAATGATTTAGATATGATAATCGGTAGCATAGCACAATCAATAGAAAAGATACTTTTATATACGGATGAGGAATACCAGTGCGAGAATCACGAAATTTTAGAAGGTCATCTGTTGGAATTAAGAGGGATTTGCGAAAGAATGAGGACGTTGCTTGACAATCCGAACAATGATTTTCACAGCGCCCTATCGTTTTTTAATAATCTTGAAGATTGTTATGCTGATGATATATTCTCAGACTCTTGACAGCTTTTTAGGGGAAAAAGGAAAATGAAGGAATTATTGTTAAAAATTGAAAGATCCGTATCTTTGCAGACGGCAAAGAACCCGGAAAAGGTGCTGATTTTTTTTATACTTATTCTGAACGTTGTATTGGTGTTCGGATCAGCCGCCTTACTGGTACTGCTGTTTCCGCAGCTTTCGGGAGGCAGCTTCTGGAAGACGTCATATAACGTTTTCACCATGATTCTTGACGCCGGTTGCATATCGGAACTTGTAAACGGACGCTATTCGGAGAATCCGGCATTACCTCTGATTTGCATTGCGATTATATTGCTTGGCACGCTTATATTCACCGGCGCAATAATCGGTTATCTTACCAACAGAATCTCCAACTATATTTCCGAGGCAAACAAGGGCCGCGGCAGACTTTTAATTTCCGATCATATTGTCATTGTTAATTGGAACAACAGGGCTTCCGAAATTATTAACGACCTGCTTTACAGCGATGAGCCCCAAAAGGTAGTCGTTCTGGTATCAAAGGAAAAAGAACGCATTCAGCTTGAAATTGAAAACAGAATTGCAGATACTGTTGAGAGAGAAAAAGCTGCGCTTGCAGCTGAAGCGGATATGCTTATTGAAAAAGGCCTTCTTGAAAAAAGAGCAAAGCACAGATATATTAAAGAAAAGTATCAAATTAACAAGATAAGCGTTATAGTCAGAGAGGGCGAGGTGTATTCGCTAAAACAGCTGAATGATATTTCCGTTTCTACAGCGAAGAACATTATTATCCTCAGCAAAAACAATTCTTATGATATTTGTAAGTATCAGAACAGGGAGTTTTTTGATAAAATACATAAAGGTAATATCGAAACCATCAAGACGCTTGTTCAGATATCTGACATAACCTCAAGCGAAGCTTCTGCCGATAACCAGAAGGTGGTGGTTGAGGTTGAAGACGACTGGACAATGGAGCTTGTAAAGAAAATTATTACTCATAAACAACGCAGGCAGAAATGCAATATAATTCCTGTTCCGGTTAACAAGATTCTCGGCCAGATTCTTTCTCAGTTTTCGGTTATGCCGGAATTGAATGCAGTTTACAGCGAGCTGTTCTCTAACAAAGGTTCTACTTTCTATTCAAGGCCGTTTAAACAGACGGATGAGAACAAATATTTCTCAGAGTATTTGCTTAATCATGATCAGGCTTTGCCGATTACCACTATGGAAACTGAATCGGGCAGGGAACTGTTTTACATTGCCAACCGTGAGGACAGATTTGACAGGACGTGTTCGCGCGAAGCCAAGATTCTTGGTTACAAGCTTAATCCGGATTTCCGATTTCCCAGCAAACATATTGCCATCCTCGGGCACAATAGCCGTTTTTCAGACATAATTGAGGGATTTAGGGCTTTTATTACCGAATGGGATAAAAATAAAATGGATCTCATCGATATACTCATCATCGATGACGAGGATTATCTGGAAAAGGTCAACGGATATAGGGATTATTTAGAATCAAAAGAATACGGATTCATCAAAACTGTTCTGCCTGTTGATATTTATGATGCGCAAACAGTACAAAATGCGATTACGCAGTATATTGATTCTCATCCGGAGGATACAAGCGTTTTGATTCTTTCCGACGACTATGCCATTGAGAGTGAAATAGATTCAAAGGCATTAACTTACCTTGTTTATCTTCAGGACATTGTATACAAAAAGAGCATTGAGTTTGAAAATTTTGATCCGCAATCAATTGATATAATTGTAGAATTACTTAATCCTAAAAATTATGATGTTGTTAAGAGCTATAGCGTTAACAATATCATAATCAGTAACAGATACATTAGCAGAATGCTTGTACAGGTTGGCGAAAAGGAATCTATTTACGAATTCTATAAAGATATTCTTACATACGATACCGACGTAGGATCGGATAAGTATGAAAGTAAGGAACTGTATATTAAAAATGCCGAAGCGTTTTTTGGTGAAGACGTACAGTTCCCGATTAAAGCCGAAATCAGAGATTTTGTTACAAGTGTTTATTATGCTTCGCCTGAAGACAATAAAAGTATTGTATTGGGTATTGTCAATGACAATATGTCAAACATTCTCTTCACGGAATCGAAGAATAATACGGTTGAAATCAACCGTAATAATAAACTTATACTGTTTTCTCCGCATTAACGATTTGTCAGGCAAAATGTAATTAGTAAAAAATATAAAAATCGTTTCCATCGGTTCAGGCGTTTTTCGTTGTCTTGCATATAAGCAATGATTAAGGAGCAAATCGTTTTTGATTTGCTCCTTATTTGATGTATAAGACATGTATCATCTTGGTTCTGTTTGACGACTCAGGCGTAACGTTATCATAAAAGGCTGTTTGGCATAATATAAACCCCGAAGCATCGCTTCGGGGTTCTGTTTTTGTATTTCGTGCATCAATGCTCTTACATTTCGTGCATCAGCGCTTCAAGCTCTGCGCCGGTTTTTCCGTTCAGCTCGTTTTCAGCGTAGAAACGTGTCTGAAGAACGCCGATTGCCTTTCCCTCATAGGTGAAAACAAAATCGTAATAGCCCGTTTCGCAGTCTTCAGGATTAAGATAGAAGCTGCCCCAGTACCATTCATCGGGATTGTCGTTGTCCTCGGGATAGTGCAGGTCGCAATACTGAACAAATTCAGGCATAAGGTCCGAAAATTTGCAGTCGTTGTAATACTCCTGATCTGCACGGTGCTTGAGAATCCATACACGCAAAGCATACTCTTTGTCCGTGTCGGGATAGAATTCAATCCACTCGTTCATTTCGAAGATGCAGCGTACGTCGTCGAGTGAGGATTCCTTGCCGTTGATGTCTTCGTAAGCGCCTATACTGTTGCCTATAATCTTAACTCCTTTAAGAACCGAAGAATCCCTGTCATCGAGATTGATGACGTTGATTTTGCCCGTAAGTGCGGCGGATACGGCGTTATCTGCGCCCTTGGTTGTGGTTTCGTCCTGAGTATCGGCCTGAGTTACAACGTTTGTGTCAGCAGACGGAACAGTGACGTCATCCGTTGTCTTTGCGCCGCAGGCAGCCAGACAGAAAAGCATAGAAAGAACAAGCGCTATAGCTAGAATCTTTTTCATAAATAAACCTCCTGAACCTTTTTTTGTGTCTTCATTATACATTATTGTATTTGCAATTACAACTGCATTTTTTAGCTGATTTGCCGTTATCCGAACACATCCCTGACGGCTTCAAGATAGCCGTAGCCGTAAACGTCGTCGGGCTCAAGGTAGCTCATTTCTGTCCACTCATTCCACGAATTGATTGTAATCAGCGGTACGTTGTTATAACTGTCGGAATACTCCTTCGCCGCTTCAAGGCCCTTTCTGAAATTATAGGGCGTGTTGTCCTTCATAATCGGAAGCGTCAGGGAATTAAAGCGCGGGTTGTTATCCCAGCCGATTGTAACGTGAGGATAATACGGCACGCCGTAATCGCTTCTGATGCGTTGCCATTCCTTCTTGACGTCATCAAGGATTTCGGGGTAGCTTCTGTTGCAGTCGGTTATATGTACGAACTGATAATGCGATACCGAATCGAAGCCGAGAAGCCTTACCATATCCTTTGATGAGCCATTATATTTGCTGTCAACAACGCTGACATCGACCGCTTTTTCGCTCATTATTACCGCCTGAAGATGAAGGTCGGGAAAGCCTGCCTGCTTTGTAAGACTGCGGAAGTGTTCGAGTGCCTCCCTTGTCTGTTCAATACCGCCGAGTCCCCTTACGAGATTTGACATTTCGTAAATCATAAAGACGGGGCAGGAGTCGATTTTATAATAATTCGGGCGTGTGAAGTACATATCAATCACACGGCGGCAGATTCTGTCGAATTCATCACGGGACTGTGAACCGAACCAGATTGTTTCGTCAAGGTCGGGATGCCTTTTGTCCCATAAGTAGCCTGCGTCGTGGTTTGCCCACATGAGATAGAATTTCATATCTTCATTGTTGGCGGCACCGAGGAAGCCTTCGTCAAGGCACTGTTCGAGAAACGGACGGCGGTCATACCAGTACCAGTCATAAATGAAAACGTTCACCCCGTGGCGAAGCGCCTCTTTAATCTGAAACTCCATAACCTTCGGGTCGGCTTCGTCAACCGTTCCCCAGATCGGCTTTCTCGGAAGAAGCTTGCCCTCCGCTCTCGGCTCTGCGCTTAAAACCGACTGCCATTCGCCGATTCCCTTTTCCCAGAACTGACGGGCTCTCTTTTCCTTGCCCGTATAGGACGGCCAGACGTATGCCGCTATATCGTAATTCTTCATATAATCACTCCCTTTTTCGATTATAACCTATTGAACCGTTCATTTCAAGCCGATTAAAAAGTTCGCCCGCCGAATAATCTCTGCTGTATATTTTCCGAATATATGATATAATTAAACAAACGAAGCAAAAACTATTCGGAAAAACGGTGACTGTGTATGAAATCAAGAAATCCGATATTACCTCCCGAATGCTTTTTTCCCGACGGAGAGCCGCACCTGATTGACGGTGAGCTGTATGTCTATCCGAGCTGCGACATAAGTGCCGACACTTACTGCTCGGACGGGCTGTACGTCGCTCACAGCAGAGACTTGTCAGACTGGAGTATAGACGGGCCCGTATTTGACTGTGAAAAGTTGAAAAACTGCAGTGCAGGCGGCTTGCTGTATGCGCCTGATTCCCTCACCGTAAACGGAAAATCGTATCTTTTCTTCTGCACCTCGGACGGTTATGAGGGCGTTGCATTCTCCGACAGCCCTGCAGGGCCGTTTCGTGATCCGGTGTTGATAACGGGAGATATGTCGGGCGAATATATCAAGGGAATTGACCCCGCTGTCTTATACGATAACGGAAAAGCATATCTCTACTGGGGTCAGTTCAGTTCCTTCGGCGCAGAGCTGACGGATGATTTCACAAAAATTAAAGAGGACACTCTTGTAAGCGGCCTTGTGACCGAAGAGGAACACGGCTTTCACGAGGGCTCGTCACTGAGAAAGATTAACGGTAAGTATTATTATATTTTTGCCGATATTCATCGCGGAAAGCCTACCGCGCTGGGCTACGCCGTTTCCGACTCGCCGCTGGGTAAATATGAATATCAGGGAATAATCATTGACAACGACGGCTGCGATCCGAAAACCTGGAACAATCACGGCGGTATAGAGTGTGTTGACGGCCAATGGTACGTCTTTTATCATCGCAGCACGAACAACAGCTGCTTTTTAAGACGTATGTGCGCCGAACCGATATTTTTCGATAAACAGGGGCATGTAGCGGAGGTTCTGCCGACTTCAACGGGAATGGGTGAAGCGTATTCAAAGGGCGAGAAGCTTTACGGATATCAGGCCTGCGGTGTTTCGGGCAGCGCATATATTTCCCGTGACAGGCTGATTGTGAAAAAAGGAAAGGCGACAGTGATATACCGTTACGTTGATACAACTCAACGCTTTTCATCCGTCGAATATACGGGCGAGGGGAGCGCTGCGCTTGATTTTGAAGTCGAAGCTGACGGCACTCTCACAGTTTATATAAATGCAGAAAAGGACGTGCAAATCGATTATTTTATACTGAGCTGAGAAGCATAGTTGAATGAAAGGAAAAAACCATGAGTAACGACAATAAAGCCTGCACTCTTCTCACCGCGCCTGCGGTTTTCGCAGTTGAAAACACGTATCAGATTATGGCGCCCGTCAGCGGCGAGATGCTTTTCTGGGTGGAAATCGGTGATGAAAAATACTACGACCATTCAAACGGAATTATACGCTCCGATACCGATATGCACCGTGTGAGTGTTCCAATGGATTTACTCGACAGAGCAGGCGAATATTCGGTTTGTATAAAAAGAATAATTGACAGAAAGCCCTATTTCCCCGAGACCGAAGAAGCCGAAAGGTTTACGTATAAATTCCGTCCCGTAAGAAGTGACGGACCTGTCAACATCTATCATCTTGCGGATACTCACGGTGAATTCGCGCATTCGTCACAGACGGGAACTTTTTTCGGTGATGACATTGATCTGCTTATTCTCAACGGTGACATTCTGGATGACAGCGGTGAAATTGAAAATTTTGAATTGACCTTCAGACTCTGTGAAACGATTACACACGGCGAGCGTCCGTGCGTCTTTTCGCGCGGAAATCACGACCTGCGCGGCTTTTACGCCGAAAAGCTTGCCGACTACACTCCGACGCAAAACGGGAAAAGCTACTATACCTTCCGTCTCGGAAAAATCTGGGGCATAGTTCTTGATTGCGGTGAGGATAAGTCCGACTCTCACGGGGAGTACGGCGGGGCAGTCTGCTGTTCACAGTTCAGACGAGAGGAAACACAGTTTCTTAAGGCGGTTGCCGAAAAGGGAGATTACCTTGACAGCGCAATAGAATACAGGCTTGTTGTCGTCCACAATCCCTTTACTTATACGAACGAGCCGCCGTTTGATATAGAGCAGGACCTGTTCGCAGAATGGACTGAAATTCTCAGAGAAAAAATTAAGCCCGACTGTATTATTTCGGGACATCTTCACGATACACTTGTCAGCGAAATCGGCGGAAAACTTGACAGTAAAGGACAGCCGTGTCCCGTAACGGTAGGCTCGAAACCCGTCTATGACGAAGGCGGGAATTTAAGCGATTTCATAGGTTGTGCGATAACGCTTGACGGCGGTAAAATATCCGTCAGTTTTACCGATTCGAAGCATAATGTTTTAAGCACGCAGGTTCTTAATAAACAAGGCGGCTGACGGGAGTTCATAGCTTTAACAAGCTTGACGGTCATTTTTATAATTTGAGAGACGCCGCAATTGAGCTTATAGATGTTGCGGGAGTAACGGTATTCTAATCTGATAAATTTACGGCTGATAAAGCCCTGGATCGTTTGATTCGGGGCTTGTTTTTTGTTGCCTGAAGCGTGTGCTTTTTTACGATTTCAGGCAGCTTTGTGTACGTTTTTTTTGGGGGAGTTTGAAAAGCGCTATGCCAAAATCAAAAAAATGTTGATTTTTCTGAAAAAAGGTATTGAAAAAATGAGATAATGTTTTATAACTATAATGTATATATATCTTTATATAAATAGCGGGAGTAGGCTTTGAAAAAGGAAAACGGAAGCTAAACGCCACATGTTGAAACACAAATATAAAGCAGGGTTGAAGGCATTGTCAATCCTGCCTGTTGCGTTTTATAAAAGG
>JAEEUJ010000148.1 GCA_016290515.1 Clostridiaceae bacterium | reverse complement strand
TACGTCGGTACTGTTATTCCCGAGTTCATTCAGGATAACGCCAATACCCTTAAATGGACGTATTTCATCTGCGCAGTTGTATTCACACTGCTTGCCGTTCCGATGTTCTTCTACGGCTTTAAAAACACGAAGGAGCGTTTTACTTCTACCGAAGCTCCTCCTTCGTTCGGACACAATATCAAACTCCTTTTCAAAAATAAGGAGCTCCTTCTCATCGTGCTTTCCGGTATTCTCGGCGGCGCAAGAATGGTTTACACTTATACGGGCGGACTTTACTTCGCAAAGTACGTTCTTAATAATGAGGGACTTTACGGACTTATTACAATGCTCGTTGTTCCCGGCGGTCTCGTAGCTTCGATACTCGTTCCGTGGATGACCAAGAAATTCACTAAAAAATGGTCTTATATCGGCGTTCACGTTCTCGGCGCGGTTACAATGTTCGTAATGTACTTCGTCGGTTATGACGCACCATGGAAAATAGTAATCTGCGCTATTGGACTTGTACTCCTCGGCATTCCTCAGGGCGTCAACAACATAATCACCTACGCTATGATAGGCGATACCGTTGACTATCTTGAGTGGAAAACAGGCGAGAGAGCAGAGGGTATCTGTTTTGCAATGCAGACGCTTATCAATAAAATCGGTATGGCTGTCGGCGCTTTCGTAGGCGTTATGTCCTACTCCTGGGCAAAGATTAACCCAGAGGCAACACCCGCAATTACCGCTGACGGTAAGACTACGCTCTGGAACGTACTTATTCTCACCGGCGCTATCTCAATGGTCGGAACTATTATCCCCATGCTCTTCTACACGATTTCCGAGAAGAAGCAGGCTCAGATGGTTGCCGAGGTTGAGGCGAGAAAAGCAGAAAACAAATAATTTTTCAGCATTTTTTTAACCGCTGTTTTCGGACAGCGGTTTTCTTTATTATTAATTATAAAAAAGTCTTTTATTGTACTAATTAATATGATATAATACTACATATCAATTAACCGGAGGTTGGGTTACTATGAGCAAAGAAAAGACTGCACAAGCAGCAAACGCCATTTCCCGCAATACTTATTCAAAAAAAGAAATGGTCGGTTATCTTACCGGCCTTGCAGGTCAGAATATTATTTATAATCTGATTGCAACCGGACTTGCGTTCTATTTTCAGAGCGTAATTTTCCTTCCCGCAATTGCCTGCTCGCTTATTTTTGCTATTGCAAGAGTATGGGACGCTGTCAACGATCCGATGATGGGTACCATCGTTGATAAGACAAAGACTAAATGGGGTAAATGCAAGCCCTATCTTCTGTTTGTTCCCGCTGTAATTCTTGTTACAACCATACTTCCGTTTCTTAACGGAATGTATGCCAAGCCCAACGATATGCATTCTGTCAGAGTAGCCAACGAAAAGCAGTACGTTGAGTACTCGGATTCGTTTGCTACCGAAAATATGACCTTTGATAACGAAAAGGAATACGGAGACAGCGTTCTTTATAACAGAACATTTGCCGTTTCTTCCGTTTCGGGTTCATGGGAGCTTCCCAGAGACGCCGAGGGCAACGTAATTAAATACACCCAGGCCGATTATGAACAAGGTTTTATTAATAAAAACGAAGTTGACCAGCAGTACAAGAACGTCGTTATGGTTTATGAGATTAAGGACGGTAAATATGAGATTACCGATCAAACTACCGCAAGCACCGTTCTTCAGGAATTCCAGAACAAATACGGATTCCAGAGGGAAACCGGCGTCAACGCTGTTCTTATAATCGGATGGGCGGCAATTTCTTACATACTCTGGGGTATGACCTATACAATAGGCGATATACCGCTGTGGGGCGTTACATCTCTTATGACAGAGGATCAGAACGACCGCGCGAGAATACTCACTCTTGCCCGTGCGGTTGCAAACGTCGGCATGATAGGTACTCTGTTTACCATGATAGCTCCTTCGCTTCAGGGCATTTTCAAGGCAAAGGGAGCAGGGGAGGCAGATTCGCTCAGATCAGCTTACATACTGCTCGCAGTTATTATGACTGTATTTGCGTCACTGCTCTTCCAGGTTGCAGGCTTCTCTGTTAAGGAAAAAGTCAGCACATCTAACGAAAAAAGCTATACCATTAAAGAAAACTTCAAGATAATGTTCGGAAATAAGCCCTTCAGACAGATTCTTATTTCCGGTATTTTAAGAAGCCCGATTCAGCTTCTCGGTATTGTTGCCATGACGCTGATTATGTATTATTTCTTCAATAACCAAGATCCCGGCACAAAGCTTAATGAGGGCGGTCAGTTTAATCTGACGCTTGTTCTTAAGATTTTAATTCTTGTAATCGGACTTTTCGGCGGTATGATCGGATTCCCGCTGTTTGTTCCCAAGCTTATCAAGAAGTTTGAAAAGAAAACTCTTTATAACTTCTTTACACTTATCGGTGCAATTCCGTTTGCATTTATTTTCATATTCTTCAAGCTTTGCAAGGGCAATATCCTTACATGGGGCGGCATGGCTGTTATGAGCGTTCTCTTCTTTATGGCGGCCGCTGCTATGGGTTCGCTGAACGTTCTTCAGTCTGTTATGATAGCCGACTGTGTTGACTATGAGGAATACAATAACGGAATTCGTCCCGACGGCGTATTTTTCTCGGGCCAGAGCTTTATCACAAAGCTTTCCGCAGGTCTTGCAGCGCTTATTTCCGGTGCTGTATACGCATTCGTCGGCTTCTCGGACAAGAACATCGCAATGCTTAATAACGCTCTTAATAACGGAAGTGATTTTAAGACCTTTGCAGGCGGTAAATACGCCGCGGCAATGTTTTTCCTGATTTCAATTCCGCCCGCGATAGGCATGGCACTTGCCGCTATCCCGACTCTCAAGTATGCGCTTACCGATAAAGAGCATACCAGAATTCTTGACGAGCTTGTTAAGAGACGCGGCTCAAAGGAAGAATAATCAATACGTTATAATTGCCGAACCGCTGTCTGAACAGCGGTTTTGGTAATTAAAAAATCATTGGAGGAATCTTTACGGAAGCATTACTTTACGCTGAAGTTTACGCTATATGTATGGTTGTGGTTGCGCTGCTGCTTGTCTGGTATAAGCTGACGGCAGGCGGATCTACGCCCGAAAGATGGATTCGCTATATGCTTTCCGGCTTTCTGACGGCATTCACTTCCAATTTCCTCTTTAATCTGTTTACGCGAATAATCGATATAGGTAAGTTCGGACTTCCGGTTGCCTATACATTCAAGACACTGTTTCACATATTCCTTATTGTCGGTCTTTTCGGCTGGTGCGGATACGCCGACACCGAAACCGGCAAGCAGAGTTATGCACGACGCGATAAGCGAAATCCGCATTATATTCCGTTCATAATCCCGATTTTGGTTCTTTTGATAAATCTCAAAACTAATTGGATTTTTGAAATAACTCCGGATCTGGTGTATAAAAGGAACTGGATGTATCAGGGCCTGATGATTTATCAGATTTGCGCGGCGAGCTGCCTGAGCATAAGTCTTGTCGTTCACAACCGCTTTGAGCAGGAACCGCACAAAATGCGCCATATACTTGTTACGGCATCTTTCCCGATAGCAATGCTGGTCGGATGGTCAATGTCGCTGTTCGGTGAATATATTCCGATTATCTGCGCGTCAGTAACTGTTGAGCTTCTGTGTCTTGCTTTGGGCAACTCGAATATCAGAATTTCAATAGATAAGCTGACTAACGTCAATAACCGCAATAATCTTATCGGCTTTATTACTTATAAGATTAAGAATCATAGCGATAATCTTTATCTGCTTATGATTGATGTTGACCGTTTCAAGAGTATTAACGATAATTACGGACATCTTGTGGGCGATTATGCGCTTGTCCGTGTCTCGAAGGCGCTCAAGCTTGCGTGCGCCCCGTTTGAAAAGCGTCCGTATATAGCGCGTTTCGGCGGCGATGAGTTTATAGTCGTGCTTGAAGGCGGCGAAGAAGACCTTAACAGGCTGATTAAACAGATTAATGATGAAGTCAGGGTGCAGGATGAGGATACGGAATACGAACTGAGTGTCAGTATCGGTATTGCAAAGTACGAAGAGTCTATGACTTATGACGCATTTATCGAACAAGCCGATATTGCTCTTTATAAAATCAAAAAATCAAGAACTGCATAAAAAAAAAGACTTGCTGAAAAGCAAGTCTTTTTTGGTGCCGGTGACCGGGGTCGACAGCCTCGCTTCGCTTGCTGTCGCAGGCAACGATTTATATGTCCCTTTTGCTTCGCAAAAGATGGACGACGGTTCGACCCTAATTCTCGGAAAATTAATAACGGATAGCCAAACGGCTATCCGCTATTAATGGTGCCGGTGACCGGGGTCGAACCGGTACGGTATCGCTACCACTGGATTTTGAGTCCAGCACGTCTGCCAATTCCATCACACCGGCAAATTGACAACAAGTGTATTATACACGAAAATTGCGATTTGTCAATAATACAAGGCATTAAAAAAGCCGCCTGAAAAGGCGGCTTGATACTGTTTTGATTAAACCTCTCTGCCGTGCTGTAAATCAAAGCGGAAGTTCCTGAACTCGCCGTTGATAACGTAGTCGATATCAATAACTCTGCGGCTTTCTTTAAGAAATTCGGCGCGGAGAATCTGAATATCGTCCTTGGAGAATACCTCGAGGAGCTTTTCCATCTGCTCGTCTCTGTACTGACCTACGTTGTCCGAGGTGAACAGAACGCT